>CALGAS010000208.1 GCA_937959175.1 uncultured bacterium
GTTCTGCCTCGATCCGCCCGACCTCCGCCGGGCGCGGGCCGAGTGGCGGATCGCCGGCGACGGCGGTGAAGATGTCGCCCTCCTGCTCGCCCTGTGCGATGACCCTGTGATCCAGCAGGCCGGGAAACGCTGAGCCGACGACATGTCCCACACGCTTTCGATTCCCCCCGTCTCCGGCCCGATTCACGGAGTGGTCCGCCCGCCGGGTTCAAAGAGCATCACCAACCGGGCCCTGGTCTGCAGCGGCCTGGCCCGCGGCGAGAGCCTGCTCACCGGCGTGCTCGACAGCGAGGACACCCGAGTGATGGTGGCGGGGCTGGCCGCGCTGGGCATCCCGATCCAGGCCGACTGGGCCGCGTCAGAACTGCGGGTTCAAGGCAGCGGGGGTCTGATTCCGGCGGCGACAGCCACGCTCGACTGCCGAGCCAGCGGCACGACGATGCGGTTTTTGTCGGCCGTGTGCGGGCTCGGGCATGGCAGCTATCGGCTCGACGGCACCGCCCGGATGCGGAAGCGTCCGATCGACGATCTGCTTGGGGCGATGCGGTCGCTGGGGGTTGATTCCGAAGCTGAAAGCGAGGGGGGATGCCCGCCGGTCGTGATTCGCTCGCAGGGCATGCAGGGAGGACGCGTCGCCGTCGCGGGGGGCACATCGAGCCAGTTTGCCAGCGGCCTGTCGCTGGTGGCCCCCTGCACCGCCGACGGCATGGAGATCGAGTTCGCCGGAGAACTTGTCTCGCTTCCCTACCTGGCGATGACGCGACACGTCATGGAGGCCTTCGGCGGCTGCTGCCTGGTCGTCAATGACCGGACCTGGCGGATCGCCCCGGGAGGCTACGAGGGACGACGTTACGCGATCGAGCCCGACGCCTCGGCCGCGAGTTACTTCACCGCCGCCGCTGCCATCACGGGCGGAACCGTTCGCATCGAAGGGCTGGGCCGCGGCAGCATGCAGGGCGACATCGGCTTCTGCGACGCCCTGGGGGCGATGGGCTGCACCGTGACCTGGGACGTTGACGCCGTGACGGTGGCCGGCCGAGCTGCCCGGGGGATCGAGATCGACATGAACGCCATCAGCGATACCGTGCCAACGTTGGCCGTCGTCGCCCTCTTTGCCACTGGCCCAACAGCGATCCGCAACGTCGCCCACGTCCGTGACAAGGAGACCGACCGAATCTCCGATCTCGTCCGCGAACTCCGTCGCCTCGGGGCCGACGTCGAGGAACGGCCCGACGGCCTGACCATCTGGCCTGCAGGCGAGCGAGGTCCGCTCCACGCCGCCCGGATTCGCACCTACGACGACCACCGGATGGCGATGAGCCTCTCCCTGGCCGGCCTCCAGGTGGAGGGGGTCGAGATCGACGACCCGGCCTGTGTCGGCAAGACGTTCCCGGGCTACTGGACTACCC
>CALGAS010000209.1 GCA_937959175.1 uncultured bacterium
ATGCGGTCGGCGAGGCCTTCGACAAGGCGGCCGCGATCCTCGGCCTCGGCTACCCCGGCGGTCCGGCGATCGAGCGGGAAGCCGCAGCGGGAGATCCTCGAGCCTATCGCCTGCCGCGGCCCCTGGCCGCGGACCGGACGCAGCTCAACGTCAGTTTCAGCGGCCTCAAAACCGCGCTTCGCTATCTCGTCCGCCCGCCCGGCTCATCTCCCGAGACGCCCCCCCCGGAAGGGAAGCGGCGGGCTGACCTGGCGGCGGCATTCCAGCAGGCGGCCATCGATTCGATCATGGCCAAGGTGGAACTCGCCGTGGAGCAGACCGGCTGCCGGGCGGTCGCCGTGGGAGGTGGCGTGGCCGCCAACACGCTGCTTCGGGAGCGGCTCGCGGACTGGAGCGGCCGCGAGGGCATCGACCTCGTCTTGGCACCGAAGAGCCTCTGCACCGACAACGCCGCCATGGGGGCGATTGCCTGGGAACGGCTCGAGCGAGGCGAGAACGACGGGTTGGAACTCGATGTGCGGCCTGGAACGGACCGCAGCCGACGCGCGTGAGCACGGATTGGGCTTGGTCGGTGGTGGGGAATCGTTTGGGCTTGCGGGGTCCGGATTGGCCCAAATACCCGTCGTCCCCCCGGCTCGCGCCGGGGGGCTTCTATGGCACTGGGATCGCATCAGTGGTGGCGGTTTTCAATGAAACCGGGCCAGTGCGTAGGACTTTTTGCCCGAACGAAGCACGAGCGTGGCCGCGCCGGCGAGGTCGCGGGGGGTGAGCCGATAGGCGACATCGGCCACCCGACGATTGTTGACGTAGCCGCCTCCCTGCTCGATCGTCCGCCGGGCCGCTCCCTTGCTCTTGGCAAGGCCGGTCGCCTCGAGGGCGTCGACCAGGGGAAGCCCGTCGCCGTCGAGCGCGGACCTGGGAAACTCACCGCTTGGCACATCGGCGAAGATTTCGGCCAAGGCCGCATCGTCGAGGGCGGTGATTTCGGCACCGAAAAAGATGTCAGTTGCCTGGCGGGCCGCGGCAAGCCCCTCCTCGCCATGGACCAGCCGCGTCACCTCGGCGGCCAGCCGCTTCTGCGTTTCGCGGGCGGCCGGCGTTGCGGCCCGGGCTTCGTCGAGGCTCCGGATCTCCTCGAGGGGGAGTTCCGTCAGCCGCAGCAGACAGCGGCCGGCATCGTCGTCGTTGAGGTTGATCCAGTACTGGTAGAAGCGGTACGGGCTCGTGCGGGCCGGATCGAGCCAGATGGCGCCGGCGGCGGTCTTGCCCATCTTGGTGCCGTCGGCCTTCGTCAGCAGCGGGCAGGTGATTCCATGGAGGTCACAGCCGCGAAGCCGTCGGCCGAGTTCGATCCCGGCGGTGATGTTTCCCCACTGATCGCTGCCGCCGATCTGGACCCGGCAGTCGAGGACATCGGCGAGATGGACGAAGTCCCAGGCCTGGAGCAGCATGTAGCTGAACTCGGTGTAGGAGAGCCCGCCGTCTCGTTCGAGCCGGCTCTTGACCGAATCCTTGCCGAGCATCTGCGCGAGCGGCACGTGCTTGCCGACATCCCGCAGGAAGGCGAGATAGCCGACATCCCGCATCCAGTCGGCATTGTCGACGACATGCACCCGACCGGCGAGCGGGCCGGCCGGACCGGCCGCGGCGAGGATCGCCCGGATTTGCCCGCCGACGCCTGCGATGTTGGCGGCGAGCTCCGTGGGCGAAAGCAGGTTTCGCTCCTCGCTGCGTCCGCTGGGGTCGCCCACCATGCCTGTCGCCCCGCCGATCACGGCCACCGGCTCATGGCCGGCGGCCGCCACCCGTCGCAGCAGCATCAGGGCGACGAGGTGGCCCACGTGAAGGCTGTCGGCGGTCGGATCGAAGCCGGCATAGATCCGGCGGCCCGGGGTGGCCAGCCACTCGCGAAGGGCGGCAGGGTCGGTCGATTGGTGGACAAGCCCGCGGGCTTCAAACTCGGCAAGCAGATCGGGGGCCACGCTCATCTCCAGATGTCATCGCCGGCAAACGGATGGGCCGGGCCGGAGAGTTTCGGCTTGGGCAGAGCCTTGAGGGCCTGCTCGGCCAGCCGGAGATCTTCCCGCGAGGTGATCTTGAGATTGATCGGCGATCCGGGCACGACCGTGACCGGATGGCCGGCCGCCTCGACCAGCGAGGCTTCATCGGTAAAGGGTCGATCACCGGCCGCGGCAAAGGCCTCCTCGAGGATCGCCCGGGCGAAGACCTGCGGCGTCTGGGCCTCCCAGAGGCCGGCGCGGTCGATCGTCTCGCTGATCAGGTGATCGGGCCCGACCCGCTTGAGGGTGCTGACCACGGGCGTCGCCAGGATGGCCGCCCCGGTCTTGAGGCCGGCGGCGAAGACGCGATCGATCCATTCGGCGGCCAGGCAGGGCCGGGCGGCGTCGTGGATAGCCACCATCTCAATCTCGGTGGCCATCTTCGCCAGGCCGTTGCGGACCGAGTCGATCCGTTCCGCTCCCCCTTCGGCCAGCGAGATGCCCATGAAGGCGAGATTGGCCCCGAACTTTTCGAGAAAGGCTTCGCGGTCCTCCGGAGCGACCACGACCACGACCTGCTTTACATCGTCGCGGTCGGTGAACTTCTCCGCGGCATGCAGCCAGACGGGCCTGCCAGCCAGCGGGGCGAAGGGCTTTTTGTAGTTGGCATCCTGAAAGCGGCTGCTCCGCCCGGCGGCCACCAGGATGACACCGAAGGCAGCCATGGGGTCACCGGATCGCCGGCAGGGGTCGGCCTTCAATGGCCCAGTCCATCAGCGAACGGATGACGGACTTGGCCGCGGGCTTGTCGCGGAGCCAGCCGGCAAAGGCCTCACCGCGGACCGCATACAGCCGATAGAGCCACGGGGGAGCCTCTTCGGAGAGCCACGATCGGAACACGAGCCAGCGGGGATCGGTATCGCCATAGATCTCACGGGCGACCCAGCAGAAGCCGCCGACTTGCCCGCCCGCGCCGCCGACCTGCCCCGCGGCTCCACCGCCGCCAACCTGCCCTGCGGCTCCACCGCCGCCAACCTGGCCTGCGGCTCCGCCGCCACCAACCTGGCCGGCAGCGGCTCCTCCGCCGACCTGTCCACCGGCGCCGCCCGCCGCACCGGTCGGAATCGCACCACTTGCCCCCGCTCCCGAGAAGTTGAACTGGGTGACGTTGCCAACCCCTGAAAAGAGCGGGACGGCCGTGATCCGGACATAGCGGCGATCGGCTGAGACCACCGCTCGAGAAAAGAGGTTCACGCCTTCCGGGAGCGTGGTGATGATTGGCTGGTAGCCGACCGCCCCCCGCTGAAAGAACGGAAAGCCGGCCGCGGGCGGAACGAGTCCTCCTCCGCGACTGGCCGACATGGCCGCCGCGGTGGCTGGGTCGGTGATGGCGGCCAGCTGCTGGGCGAGCACGGCCTTGCCGAGCGACCGCTGCGAGGCGACGTCTTGAGCGAGTTGGGCCTCGGCCAGCGGCTCTTGGCGGCGACCGTCGGGCACGGTCACAGTCAGGAGGTGTTCATCTGCGCCCAGCCTCACCTGGCGGCGAAGGGTCTGCTCTCGATCAGTCCCGCGATGGATCGTCATTTCGGCCGTCACCGTGTCAGCTGCGACCTTGCCCCAACTCCGCTGCACCAGAATCTGATACTCGCCAGAAAAAGCGCGGGGAGCGACGTATCGTTCCCGATGAGTGACGCCATCGCCGCCCGCTTCACCATCGGCCAGGAGCGTGCCCCCGGAGGCCGACCGCGGCGAGGAGAGCGAGCAGATCGTGCCCGCAGGTTCCTTGACAGCGATGTCGATGTCGGCATCACCGGTCCAGGAGAGGTCGATCACGAGATCACGCACGAGAGCGGCGTCGACCTGACGGCGGAAGCCCTCGGCCTCTGAGGCTCGCCCTTCGCTTTCCAGTCGGTCGATGGTGGCCTTCGCGAGCCGAGCCGCCCGAATGGCGATCTCTTCCTGGCCAGCCGGCCAGTCATGGCTGAGGACACCGGGGCAGGCCCAGCCAAGGGCGGCGACGTCATCCGTTCTGGCGGCAATCGTCATTGCCAGCGCGTAGGCCTCGCGGTTGTCGGGATCACCGATGATCACCTTGCGACAGATTCTGATGGCCTGCCGATCCGATCCGAAGCGGCCGAGGTATTGGGCCAGTTGCAGGAGTTCGGTCGAGCTTGTGGCAAAGTCGGCCGCCGACAGCAGAACGCGATCGATCTCGGCCCGCGGCCGGCCGGCGGCTTCCAGCGCCACGGCCAGGGATTCGTACATCCAAGGCTCGGCATGGCCGGTGGCGATCGCTGCCGAAATGAGCTCGGCCGCCCGCGGAAACTCGCCCTGGCTTCCGAGGGCGAGGGCTGACACGCGGAGCTGGGCCATTTTCGTGGCGAGTTCGTCTTCGTCGGAATCGGCAGCGTCAGATTCGGAACCGGCAGCGGTCTGGGCGGGCGCGAGGTAGTCCTGAAGGGCTACACGAAGATCCACCGCATCGAGCAGCTCGGCGGGAAGACCCGGCTGGCGAGTCGACCCCGGAGCAGACGAAGGCTTCTCGAAGGCAGAGCCGCCCGGCAGCGCATCGTCGATGGCGGCCACCGGCACCACCTGCCGGGCCGCGGAGGCTTCGAGCCGGCCCAGTGCCGTTGAGATCTGAAAAATGCCCGTCGGAGG
>CALGAS010000210.1 GCA_937959175.1 uncultured bacterium
GCCATCGGCCACGGCGAGGTCGGCCGCCACCGGACCGGTCGGCGTGACAACCGTGCCCCCGCGAACGAGCAGATCCCAAGGCATCGCCCGCTAGCTCCCGCGGTAGGTCGAGTAACTCCAGGGCGAGACCAACAGCGGCACGTGATAGGCCGCCGCCGGATCGCCGACGACAAACTCGACCGGCACCCGCTCGAGAAACCGGCCGGCGTCGGCCTCGCCCGCGGCCCGAAAATACTCGGCGACGTGAAAGACCAGCCGGTAGCTCCCTGCCGCCAGGGACTCACCCGCCAGCAGCGGCCGGTCAGTGCGGCCGTCGGCATTGGTCGTGACGACCACCAGCGGCTCGGCTGCACCGTCGTCGAGAAGCCGGAAGAGTTCCACCGTCATCCCAGCCGCCGGCCGGCCCCGGGCGGTGTCGAGTACGTGTGTTGAGAGCCGGCCGCCGCCGGATGCCGCCGCTGCCATCGCTCAATCCTCCCGCCGGATGGTCGCCCGGATCAGCCCGTAGGGCTCGCTGGTGGTGACGAAGATCGCGTTCTCGTTCGCCAGCCCGAAGGGAGTCAGGTCGATCGGGACCCGATGCTGGTTAGGCATTTCAAGCTCGATCTCGATGACCGTCGGGGCGGCGGCCAGGGCAGCAGTAGCCATCTCGTAGAGGGTCTGCTGGACGGCCAGGCTCTTGTGGTGGGCGAAGACCTCGACGAGCTGGCCGCGGACGGCGGCGTAGGCAGCGTTGAAGTCGCTTGCCGGCAGGCCGCCAGCGGAGCCCGGCTCGTATCGCCAGCGGGCCTCGATCACGGTGCCGAAGATCCGGTCGTCGGTGTCGGCGAGCGTCGTGAAGGCATCGCGGTGGAAGTCGCGAAAGGCCGAGTCGGTCGTTTTGACGACGGCCAGGCCGGCGATGCCCGCCTCGACCACGACCGCGGCTTGATCCTGCCGCACGCGGCAGGTCCGCCGGCCGCCGCCGGCGGCGACGAAGGCGTGGCGGTGGGGGCTGCCGGAGCGGTCGACGATTCGCTCCCAGGCCGCCTCCTCGATCTCGACCGTGGCCGCCGTCACCTGCTCCTTGCCGGTGACAAAGTAGTCGGCCAGGGCCGCCGCGAACGACTCGGGCGCATCGAGCGGATGGCTGGCGGCAAGGGCGTAGACGGTGTTCTTCATCGTGTCGGTCGCGATCACCGCCGTGTTGTCGCCGCGGGTGTAGGAGGGCTCGAAGGCCCCTTCCAGCAGGATGTCGACGGCGAGTTCGGCGAGGTCGTGCCGGTCGGGATGGCGGGTGACTTTCGTGAGCCGCACCCGGCTCTTGCCGTAGCTCTGGCTGGCGATGCGGGGCGACATGGCGGAGGCTCCAACGGCGGGGAGGGGGCGGGCAATTCAGGGCTCACTGACCCGGTCGAGCAGCCGCAGCCAGGCGATCCGGCCGATCTCCCGGAGGGCGGTGGCCCGCTCCTCGTCAAGCGAGTGCTCCAGGCGAACGGGGAAGGCGGCCAGGATCGCCTCGGTGCGGTTCTCGCGGGCACAGATCACAAACGGAAAGCCGAACCGCTCGCGATAGGCGGCATTGTAGCGGCCGAACGCCTCCCGCTGGGCCGCCGAGAGGTCGAACAAGCCGGCGGCCGCCTGCTCCGCGGTCGACTCGGCCGTCAGTTCGCCGGCCGCCGCGGCCCGCCCGACCAGATCGGGATGGCCGCGGATGAGGTCGAGTTGCTGTGACGCCGGGGCTGCTGCCACCGCCGCCTGCATCGCCGCATGGAGTGACTCGCGGGAGGCAAAGGGCCGCTGGGCGACCACTCGCTCGGCCACCCAGGGGGCGTGTTCGTAGACGGGGCCGCAGACCGCCACGAAGTTCGCCGCGTCGCAGGCGTTGAGATCGCGAAGCGAGTGCATGCGGCAGAGCCTACCGGATCGGCGGGCGGCTGCGTGGAACCGTTATCCGCGCGCGGTGACGCATAGAAGCCCCCCATCGCGAGCCGGGGGGACGGCGGGCCGTTGGGCATTCCCGGTGCCTGGGAATCCTCA
>CALGAS010000211.1 GCA_937959175.1 uncultured bacterium
GAGTCGCAAGAAACAGACCGAAGTCACCGAAGACCTGGCGACCGCCTTTGCCAGGGGCCATCAGACTATGAAAATGACTCGACGTTTCAATCCAAAAATCGACCCTCACGAAACTTTTGTATTACGCACCCCCCGTCGTTTGTAGCCCAAAGAAGGTACATTCCTGCCGTTTCGAGGACGGGTGCGTGGGACAGCGATATGTTCCTGCCAGGAAAACAAAGCCATTTTCCACGGAGTACCCGCAAGAGGGTATCCTTCTGTTGATTCGTCGGTTAAACTTTGATGCGGAATACAAAAACCCCTCTTCCTTGTGGGTAACCCACTATGAATCTTGTTGAACTTGGCCAGAAGATCCGCGGGCTCCGTATCGAACGGGGCATGACGCTCGATGACGTTGTCTCGAAGAGCGGGCTCACCCGCAGCTGGCTCTCGAAGGTGGAAAACTTCCGCGTCACGCCGTCGCTGCCGGCGCTCGGTGAGATCGCCAAGGCGCTTGGCGTGAAGGTCTCGACGCTGCTCGAAGACCTCGACAAGCGGCCGGAGTTTGTGCTCGTCAAGAGCGGTGACGGTCTGCGGGTCTCCCGCGACAGCGAATCGAGCAACATCGTCTACGAGTCGCTTGCCCACGAGCGGCCCGACCGGGCGATGGATCCTTTCGTGCTGACCGTGCCCCCTGGGGGCGGTCGCTCCAAGAACCTGTCTCATGAAGGGGAAGAGTTCCTGCGTGTACTCTCCGGCAAGGTGGAGTTTCACTTCGGTGAGGGAATGCACGAACTTTCCGCCGGCGACAGCCTCTACTTCGACGCCAGCACGCCCCACCGGCTGGTTAACCCCGGCTCCAAACCGGCCCAGGTGCTCTGCGTCTTTCATGGTCGCAGCCAGCCACTGATGGGCAAGCCGCGGAAGCGGCGAAAGCCGGTCGCGACCGGATGATGCGTGCGGGCTGCTTTGCCAGGCCCGTGCGTGCCGCCGCGGGGGAGCCGGTGGCCAGGTGACCGTCGGGAAGGGGTAAGACGACGGCCGCGTCGGCCTGCAGCGAGGCCAGCCCCTTTCCGCCGCGACGTTCCATGGCGTATGGTGTCGCCGGAGTCACCTCAGGAGTTTCGCATGAATGATGCTTCCTCTCAGGCGATCCGGCTCGTTGTCGCCGACTTGGCGGGGACCACCATTGACTTCGGGTCAAGTGCACCCGCCGGCGTGTTCGTGTCGCTGTTTGAGCGGCACGGGGTCGCGATCACCGAGGCCGAGGCCCGCGGTCCGATGGGAACGGCCAAGCGAGATCACATCGCGGCGTTGGCAGCGTTGCCGAGAGCGGCGGCGGCCTGGCGGGAGAAGCATGGCACCGAGTTTACCGAGGCCGACCTCGATCGGCTCTATGCCGAGTTCATCCCGCTCCAGCTGGAGGTGCTCCCCGACTACAGCGACCTCGTGCCCGGCACCGCCGAGGCGGCCGCCGCCCTGCGGGAGACTGGCGTGAAGGTGGCCGTCACCACCGGCTATGACGCGGCGATGATGAAGGTGGTGCTCGACGCGGCGGCAGGCCAGCGGTTTGTGCCCGATGCCGCGGTCTGTGCGAGCGACGTAGCGGTCGGCCGGCCGGCGCCCTGGATGATCTACCATGCGATGGAGGCCTGCGGCATTTGGCCGCCGCGGGCGGTCGTCGCGGTGGGCGACACGATCGCCGACATCGAGGCGGCGGTGAATGCCGGCGTGGTGGCGGTGGGCGTGACCGCCACCGGCAACATGCTCGGACTCTCACGGGAAGCCCACGACGCTCTGCCGGCGGCAGAGCGAGCCGAGCGGCTGGCGGCCGCGGCCGAGCGGATGACGGCCGCCGGGGCCGACGCCGTCATCGAGAGCGTCGCCGAACTGCCGGCGCTGGTCCGGCGGCTGGGTAGCTGAGGCCGGCTTGCCGGCGATCGCTAGCGGCCGTCTCGCCGGGCCTGCCGCCGCTTGCCGGCCACGAGCGTGTGGCCGCGGCGACGGGTCGAGAGCCCGTCGAACTTGATCCGGGCGGCGGTGGCCGAAGCCTTGGCGGAACGCTGCTTCTTGCGGTCGTAGCCGACCACGCCGGTGGCGGCCGCGGCCGTCTTGCGGGCCCCGGCCTGGCGGGCCTTCTTCGATGTGGCCTTGGACGCCGCCTTGCCAGAGGCTCTCGTGCCGGCAGCGGCACCGGCCGTCGTCTGCTTGGCTGCGGTTCGGTCGGCCGCGGTGGCGGTCTTGGCAGCTGCCGGCTTGGCCTTCTTGGCGGTCGCCTTCTTCGAGGCCGCGCGCTTGGATGTCGCTTGCTTGGAGGAGGCCTTTTTCGCCGCAGATTTCTTCCGGGTGGCCTTTGGCCCAGCTTCCGCTGCCGCGGCGAGCGACTTGCGGACGGCGGCCCGCGTTCCCCGATGGCCCGCCGTCCGAGACGCCTTGGAGGGCTTGGCCGCCGAGGCCGTAGCTGTGGCCCTCCGGCCAGGAGCCGGAGCAGCCCCGGCGAGTAGTTCCTCGAGGCGGGCCTCCACACGCCGGACCGCTGCGGCAAACAACTCGGCCTTGTCCATCGACCGGGAGTTGACCGTCTCCCCGCGGCGGATGCTGCGTTTGGCCGACTTCATCTGGCGGGCGAAGAGATCACGCCACTTGTCGCGAAGCGTCCGGGCCCGGGCCATCGTGGCCTGCAACTGTTTCTGCGACGCCCGGGCCAGCGTCTGCCCGAGCGTGCCGTCGAGGAGTTTTCGCTCGGCGGCGGTCAGCCACCCCTCCGACTCGCTGGCTGGCGTTGAGCGGGCGACCGACTTCTTTGACGACTTTGCCATGGCGATGCGTGGGACTCCGGAGGTGTTTGCGGGGAGCCAGATTCAGGCCACCCATGGCAAACTATACAACGTCCAGGAAGGGACAACGTCGGAAAGCAATGGTCATCGGACCGGTTCACCGAGCGGACAAGGTCCGGAGGCTCAAGGCGGCCCGCAGGAGGCGGGCTGAAATGGCCAGGATTCATGCTGGCATGCTTGCCAGTCGCTGCGGCGGTTTTTATCGTAAAACTAAGGTTGGTGAAGCCCACCGCGGCACCCCTGCATGACACGAACTGTGAGTACGAAGATGACACGGTTCCAGCACACTCTCAGCGGCGTTTTTCTCGTTGCCGTGGCGGTGGCAGGCTGCTCCCGACTCCCCGATTCCACCTACACGCTGCGGGCTGACGCCGAAAACCTCGAGATACCGGAAAAGCATGCCCGCCAGGTCGCGGCCTATCTGGCGATGTTCCACGGGACACCCGCGAGCCCGCGGCTCGCCGCCCCCGACGAGGATGCCGTTGAAGAGGCCTATGAAGCCCACGAGGCCGCCATCGAGGCGGCTGAAGAGGCCGCTGATGCCGAGGACGATGAGGGCCCCGCCGACCCAGCGGCCGCAGGCGACGGGCCCGTCGACCCTGCGGCCCTGGCCGGCGACGTGCCGGGTGTCTACCGGATCGCCGGCGACGACCGCCCCGGCTACGACCGGCTGACGCTCCAACTCGGCCGGCAGGTGTACACCGCCCAGTGCGCCGGCTGTCACGGCACGACCGGCGACGGGAACGGGCCGGCCGGGGCCCATCTCAACCCGCCGCCGCGGGACTACCGCAACGGCGTGTTCAAGTTCACCTCGACGCCCCGCGGCTCGAAGCCCCGTCGCGAGGACCTCCGTCGGATCCTCAAGTATGGAGCCAAGGGCACGAGTATGCCCGCCTTCCGGTTCCTGCCGGAGCATGAGCGGGAGGCGGTGATCGACTACGTTCAGATGCTCTCCTCGCGGGGCGAACTGGAACTCGCCCTCCTCCGGGAGGCCGAGACCGAGCTCTTCGAGGAGGACGACTTCGATCCGGAGGTCGTCGCCGAGTATGTGGACGACATCGCCGATTCCTGGCAGCGGGCCGACAGCGAGCTGATCCGGCCGATCACGGTCAATCCGCCGGCCAGCGAGGAGACGATTGAGGCGGGCGCGGTCGCCTTCGCCGAGTTCGCCTGCATTAAATGCCACGGACCCGATGCCCGCGGCAGCAAGTCGGCCGATGTCGGGAAGGACATCTGGGGCCGCACCGCCTATCCAGCGAATCTCGCCCTAGGAATGCTCCACGGCGGCCGCCGGCCGATCGACATCTATCGCCGCATCTACTCCGGGATCAACGGCACGCCGATGCCCTCCTCGAAGGATCCCAATACCGCCATTGGCGAGACGCCCGAAGAGCGGAGCGACAGGATCTGGCATCTGGTGCATTTCGTGACGGCCGTGATCGAGGGCAGCCGGGTGCCCCCCGACTGCCAGGAGGCGATCTACGACGTGCTCCAGGAGCAGTCGCAGCCGGCCGAGCCGGCGGTCGACGAGGCGGCGGAGGAACCGAAGGCGGCGGCCGTTGGCGGGGGCAACGCTCCCCGGTTGGCAGCTGCGGAGGCATCACGATGACGGTCGAATCACTCGCGGCCCGCGAGGAGAGACTGGCCCAGTTGCGGGCCGAGGCGGCAGAACTCGAGGCCGAGATCGACGCCGAAAAGTTCGGGCAGGCTGCCGGGGAGTGGGCCAGGCGGGGCTATTACCTGACGTATTACGCCACGGCCGGATTTTTCCTCGGGATGGTCGGGGCGCTCGTCAGCCTCGTCTTCAACATCGCCGGGGCGACCGTGGCCGGCAAGGATCCGCTCCAACTGATCCGGGTCTACCTGACCTTCGGGATGGGTGAGAAGGCCCTCGATCCGGCCTTCGACAATGGCCTCGCCCTCGCGATGGGCTGCGTGCTCTACATCGCCACCGGGATGCTCCTGGGGATCATCTTCCAGGTCGTCCTCTCCCGCTATGCCTCGCAGGCCGGGCTGGCCGGCCGGCTGGTCTGGGCCACCGTGCTGGCGGTGGCCGTCTGGCTGGTGAACTTTTACGGCCTGATCGCCTGGCTGCAGCCGCTCCTCTTCGGCGGCAGCTGGATCGTCAGCAACACGGAACTTCCCTGGTGGGTGGCCCTGGCGACCCACCTCGTCTTCGGCTGGACGATGGCCGTGATCTATCCCTGGGGCGAGTTCCGGCCCTACCACCTGCAGACGGAGACCGCATGAGCCACGCTTCTGCCGCTCCGGTCGCGGACGCCGCCGTCCCGGCCCACGAGGATCTCGTCGATGAGAAAATCGTGGGAGCCCACTTCGTGGCGAGCCTCGTCTTCCTGACGATCTCGATGCTGGCCGGCATCCTGATGGCCCTTCAACTGGTCCACTGGAATCCGCTGGTCGGCGTCGAACTGCTCTCGCCCGGCCGCTGGCGGATGATCCACACCAACGCCGTCGCCTACGGCTTCCTGGCCAACGCCTTCCTGGGGGCGATCAACTGGGCGATTCCCCGGATGACGTTTCAGCCGGTGGCCAGCCGGGCCCTCAACTGGTTCATCTTCTGGGCCTGGCAGGTGATCGTGCTGGCGACGGCCGTGGGGATCGCGGTCGGCCCATCGTTCCAGGATCAGGCCTGGGTGATGGAGCTCTCGAAGCAGTGGCACATCCCCTTCAGCCTCGGGGCCCAGGGACTCGAGTGGGGCGAGACCCCCTTCTGGATCGACCCGGTCGCGCTCTTCGGCCTGGCCCTGGTGGCGATCAACTTCATGGTCCCGATCGCCAGGAGCAAGGGCCAGATGTACGTCGCCAACTGGTACTTCATGGCGGCCTTTGTCTGGACCTTCCTAACCTACGCGATGGGGAACCTTCTCCCGGAGTACACCGTCGGCGGGACGAGCGCCGGGGCGATCGGCGGGCTCTTCATCCACGACCTCGTCGGGCTGTTCGTCACCCCGCTCGGCTGGGGGCTGATGTATTACTTCGTGCCGATCCTGCTGAAAAAGCCGATCTGGAGCCACGGCCTCTCGCTGGTCGGCTTCTGGGGGCTGGCCTTCTTCTATCCCCTCCAGGGCATCCACCACTTCCTCTACACGCCGATCCCGATGTTCCTCCAGTACGGGGCGATCATCTCGACGATCGCCGTCGAGCTGGTCGTGGCGACGGTGGTGATCAACTTCTTCGGGACGCTCGCCGGCCGCAGCTCGGCCGTCGTCACCAACCTCCCGATCCGCTACTTCTATACCGGGATGGTCTTCTACTTCATCACCTGCTTTCAGTGCGCCCTCCAGGTGACGCTCACCTTCCAGAAGCTGATCCACTTCACCGACTGGGTCGTCGGCCATGCCCACCTGGTGATGTTCGGCGTCTTCAGCCTCTGGCTGTTCGGGATCATGACCGACCTCTTCCCCCGGCTTTTGGGCCGGCCCTGGTGGAGTCACAAGCTCTGCGTCTGGCACTACTGGCTCTCGGCCGGCGGGGTGTTCGTGATGTTTGTCGATCTGGCTCTGGCGGGGATGTTCCAGGGCTACTACTGGGCCTCGCTGCAGCCCTGGGATGTCTCGACCGAGGGAGCCCAGCCGTTCTGGATCACCCGGGTGTTCGCCGGGCTGGCGATGTTTGCCGGCCTGCTCTGTTTCCTCGTCAACCTCTGGATGACCTGGCGGGGAGCGGAGACTGGCGAGCCGGCGACGGCGACGGCCGCATAGCACGACCCTGGGCCACCCCGCCGACCCGCGGCAGGCCCGGCAACGATCAAACCGGAAGCAATCGGACGGAAAGAAACCGAACATGTTTGAGAGCAAGGCAGGTGTGTTCTTCATCGCGGGCGTGGGCTTCTTCCTGCTCGCCTTTCTCGGCAACGGCGTGGTGCCGATGCTGATGTACAAGGACCG
>CALGAS010000212.1 GCA_937959175.1 uncultured bacterium
CGGCCACACGGGCGCGCGCCTTCTCGCCGAGGCGGTCGCGGCGTGGCGCGACGCCCTCCGCGTCCGCACCGAGGCGGAGCACCCGGTGGACTGGGCGGCGACGCAGAACAACCTCGGCAACGCACTCGCGGAGCAGGGCAGCCGCACCGCCGGCCGCCGCGGGCTTCGCCCCGAGATCAGAGCGGCCGCCCGCCTGGTCGGCAGCGGTCCGATCGGCCGGGGTGGCCGGGATCGCAGCGGGCTGGGGAGTGGAGGTTGTCACAGGCCGTCTCGGCGGGAGGTCCCGCAGGCCGCCGTCAGCCGGCGGACTGCTGGATCTTCTGAGAACCGAGCTCCTTGTCGTCGGCCTTCACCCCGGCTGTCTCCGGAGTCACCATCCCCATCTGAATCTCGAACTCCCGCAGGGCCTGGTCGGCCATCGCCGCCTCGACCGCCTCTTCCCGCTTGATGTCTTCGAGCCCCTCACCGGAGAGATCGGCCGCCACGCGGACCTTGGCCTTGTTGAGCCCGATCTTGTCCTGGATCACGTCCTCGATCTGACCGAAGTCGGTGGTGACATCGAAGTTGAAACTCTGGGCGAGCTTGGCGAGTTCAGCCTCGGCCCGCGACAGCTTCAGTTCGGCGTCGTACTTCTTGATCCGATTCTTGAGGTCGCCCAGCTTCTTGGTGGCGTGCTTGACCTTGGTGACGTTGTTGTCATAGGCCGTTTCATGGAGCTTGAGCTGGCCCTCGTTTTCCTCGAGTTCCTTCTTGGCCTTCTGAAGTTCGAGGGCAAACCTCGCCGCCGTCTCCCGCTCGCCGGCCTGCAGATAGGCCTTGACCCGCGCCTCGAGCGAGGCGACGTGCTGGCGGTCGCCCTCGACCTGCCGGGTCACCCGCTCGACGAGAGCCCGATACTGCTCGAGCCCTTCCCGGCCCTCCTTCATCTGCTCGACGGCCTTGTCGTACTCGTATTGCAGCTGGGCGATCGGGTCGGCCGTCCAGAAGAAGTTGGCGAGCTTGTTCATCTGGGCGGCGAAAGCCTTCCAGATTTTGCCGAGAAACATGGCGTGAACTCCCAGGGGGGCGTTGGGCGGAGGGACCAAATCCTGGCGGGGCCGGCTCTCCGCCCCGCAGCCGTCGTGATACCCCTCGAAAGAGGCCGCGTCAAACCGCCCGCAGAACCCCTCTCACCGCGACGGTCCACCAACCCGCCCGGGGCCGCCATCGTACCCGGCAGTGCTCTGCTTGGCCGGCCCAGCCAGGCCGCTTGCCCGCGGAGATCCAAATAAAAAGGGGTGGCTGACGGGATTCGAACCCGCTCCCTCGGGCACCACAAACCTGCGTCTCCCAGAGGAGCCACACCAGCATTTAGGACGGCAGCATCAGGAAACCCACAAATCCAAGGGATTTCCGTCTCGGGCAGCTTCTCCTCTTCCGCCAGCTCCATGGGCGGGCAGGCGGGATTCAGAGCGGTAGAAACTCGACCCGGTTTCGCATCTCAGCCCCCGTCATGACCGAGGCTATGAGTGCGATGTCTCGCACGGCACCACCGACCGTGACTCGTAGTTGGTGGCCGTAGACCATGCCGGCAAACTCCCGTCGGTCCTGCTGCCAGCGGGCCGCGAGCATGAGAAAGTCCCTGTCCTGGGTGAAGACAATCCGCCCGAGTTCCAGGGCTCGCTCCAAGAGTCGCTCGTCGTCCCAGTCGGCTCTCCCGTCCTCGGCAACGGTCAACACGTCGATCTGGAGTTGCCGCAGGCCCATCGCGATGGCCGCGGGCACATGATGATCCAGATAGAAGGAAAGGCTCACGAGTTCTCCCCGGCGTTTCGGAGTTTTTCCCTCACGAGGGACGGCTCCTGCCGGGATGCGATCAAGTCCACGTCCTTCAACTGAGCCCGAATCTCTGAGTCGAACCGCTGGCGATGGTCATGGTAGTAGGTGAGTGCCGCATAAATCTGGGCGAGCGTCAGGTGGGGGTGCTGCCGTTGAATCTCCTCGGCATCCCAGTGATGAGCCAGTCGATCGAGGGCGATTTCAACGACCTTGGTACGCGTGCCTTCGACGAGCGGCGTGCCGTCGGGGGCGAGCTCGATGTGGGGATAGGAGACCGTTGCCATCGGAAAGATCCTCGACGCGGGATGTGCCAATCGCATTCCAGCCCAAATCCTACCCAAAGTCAGCAGCAGGCTCGCCGTCGATTCGCGACGACAGACCGTCCGCTCCCCGACCTGCCGGGGCAGGCACCGGGGCAGCAGGCGAGCCCGCCACCCTGGCACCCAACCCCCTCACGCCACGGCGTAGAGCGGCTCCGAGACCGGCGTCAGGGCATTGATCGAGACCTTGGGGTCGCTTACATCGGTCCGTCCGGCCCGATGCATCTTCGGCAGCCCGTCAATCAGGTCCCGCTTGACCGCCGCCACCGCCTCGGCGACATCGTCCATCTTGCTCTGGATGCTTGGCGACTCGTCGGTCTTCGCCCGCATCGCCTCCGCGATGGCCTCCCGGAGGACGCTCATTGCCGCGCCCTTCTCGACTTTCAGACGCTCCCAGAAGAAGGAGATCGTGGGGATCAGCGGGACGCTGATCGTAGGTGCGATCCACTGGTCCCCGTGACGCTCGACGCTGCCCGAGACCCGGAGGACGAGGATTCTCCCACAAGATCTGGCTCACTATTTTGGGAGGGGGTCAAGCAGACCTAGGAACGCGAAGCCAAGGTCACCGTAACAGCTCTTGCCCGTACCGGCGGCAACGCAACACGAGTGCGAAACCACCCAGACCCAGAAGGAGGACGGATGATGGCTCCGGGATGGTGGAGATGGTCATGGCATTGATGGGCCCCACGGAACTGAGACTCACTTCCCCTCCCGTTGGCCCTGGATCCCATTCAAACCTGAGGAGCTAGAACCTGAGGAACTGATGGAGAGTCCCGACACCACGTTGCCATCAAGGTCGACCACACTGCCGGCCGTGATAGCAAGGTTGTTACCGGTGAGGCTATTGGTGTTAGAAACCACCGGGCCAGTGGTCGAGCCGCCGGCGAAGTCCACGAGTATCAAACCGCCGAACGAAGGGGTCAGCGAGAGGGCTATGAATCCGAGGCTGAGGAAGAGTGTTTTCGTGTGCGAATGTTTGTCGGAACTTGACGTGAGCATGGTAAACCCCTCGCTACGTTTACGCG
>CALGAS010000213.1 GCA_937959175.1 uncultured bacterium
GAATACCTTCTCGGGAACGTTCGTCGCTATGACCATGCACGACCCCCTCCGATATTCGCGGCAGATCCGGTTTCCGCCGGTCGGCCCCGAGGGGCAGGCCAGGCTTGCCGCTGGCCGGGTGGCGGTGCTCGGCTGCGGAGCGGTCGGCGGGGCGGCGGCGATGCCGTTGGCCCGGGCTGGGGTCGGCATGCTGCGGCTGATCGATCGCGATCTTCCCGAGGCGTCCAACCTTCCCCGGCAGATCTGCTTTGCCGAGGCCGATGTGGCCGAGGGGCTTCCCAAGGCGGTCGCGGCCGCCCGGCATCTCCAGCGGATCAACTCCGCGCTGGTCGTCGAACCGCACGTTGTCGATCTGACCGCGGCCAACGCCCTCGAACTGCTCGACGGGGTCGATGTCATCGTCGATGGCACCGACAACCTCGAGGCCCGCTACCTCCTCAACGAGGTAGCCTGCCGGCTGGGAATCCCCTGGGTCCACGGCGGCGCCGTCGGATCGGAGGGGCGGGTGCTCACGGTTCGTCCGGGCCAGACAGCCTGCCTCCGGTGCCTCGTGCCAGAGCCGCCGGCGGCCGGCGTGCTGCCGACCTGCGACACCGCCGGGATCATCGGCCCGGCCGCGATGGTCGTGGGCGGGGTGCAGGCGGCCGAGGTGATCAAGCTCCTGCTGGACCAGACGGAGGCGACTGCCGGGCGGATGCTTGCCTTCGACCTCTGGAGCGGGCAGTGGCGGTCGGTCGATCTCGCCCCGTTGGCCACGACAGGCTGCCCCACCTGCCGAGGGCAGGATTTCCCTTGGCTCGAGGGCCGGCTGGGCGGTGGGGTGACACCGCTGTGTGGCCGTGAAGCCGTGCATGTGATGGCTGCTTCCGGTGGTTCGATCGATCTGGCCGGCCTGGCGGAGCGGCTTGCCGGGGTGGCCGAGGTGTCGGTCAACCGCTGGATGCTCAGGGCCCGGGTCGAGCCGGGTATCGAACTATCCGTCTTCGCGGACGGTCGGGCCATCGTGGCGGGCACCCGGGACGAGGCCCGCGGCCGCACGATCGTGGCCCGCTACCTGTAGGCCCGCTCCATGGAAGGGCTCAGTACTTCAGCCCGTTGCGACGGATATGAACAACGGGAGGCTGGTCGGTCTGGCCCCCGGCGGCCTCGATGCGGCCGACCACCACGACGTGGTCTGCACCCGCGGCGGTCGCCTCGCCGACCGGCCGGCATTCGAGCCAGGCCGCCGCCTCGTGGAGCACCGCCAGCCCAGCCGGGGTCCGCTCGATGGCCAGACCTGCAAATGGATCGTCACCGTTCGCGGGAGGCTTGCCGAAGCGGGCCAGAAGGTTCCGTTGCGACTCCGCCAGGACACTGACCGCAAACGGCTGACCGTCCCGCAGGGCTGCCAGCAGCTCGCGACTAGCGGCCACGGCGACCGAGATCAGCGGCGGTGCGAAGCCGGCCTGCATCACCCAGCTGGCCAGCATCGGTCGGTCCTGGTCGCCGGCCCGCCAGGTCACAATGAAGAGGCCGCTGGGAACGCGTCCCAAGGCGGCGGCAAGGATGTCGGCGGTGGCAGGAGAGGCGTCGTGGGATGGCGAAGGCATGGTGGTCGATCCCGGGGCTGTGGCAAGGGAGGGAGGCTGGTGAACGAGCGGCTTCACGAGTCTGCCCCGCTTGCCTGCTCACGGCCGGCGGGGGCGAAATCGAGACGCGGTGACTGTGGGTTGTCCGGGCAGCGAGCCGATCACTCTGTAGCCGACCCGCATCCGCAGGCTAGAGTCTTGCGGGAGCTCCACTGCCTCTGCAACCCGTCGGGTTCAGGCCCGTCGTGCCGGTCAGATTTCATGTCAACTGCCCTCCGTTCACTGCTCGTCGCCGGCTGGTGCCTTCTGGCGGGATTGGCCTACGGCCAGGGGTTCACCGCCGACACGCTCCCCCCGCCGGACAGCGACGGGTTTGTCGACCTGGAGCCGCTGCCGCCGGTTGAGGCGGGAGGGCCGGTTTTTTTGGACGATCCCTACGTGGCCGGTCCCCGAGGCGGCGGCTTCGCCTCCGGCGTGCCGGCGAACGCCTTTGACGACCTCTGGGCCCCGCGGCCCTGGTCATGGCACATCCTGCCCAACAACCTGATCTACACCAGCTACCTCGCCGGCCCCAAGGAACCGAGGTTTGCCACCGTCTGGTATGACGACACGGCTCCCGATCCCTTCACCCCGTCGGAGTCGGCCGGCTGGCTCTGGGACAGCACCCTCGGCGGGAGAGTCTCGGTGCTCCGCTACGGCTCCGATCCCGTGCTCCACCCGCAGGGCTTCGAAGTGCAGCTCGAGGGGGCGGCCTTCGTGCGGCTCGATCCGGCGCGTGACCGCGACCTCGTCTCGAGCGACTACCGGTTCGGGATCCCGCTCGTCTACGGCGTCGGACGCTGGCAGACAAAGCTCGCCTACTACCACAACAGCGCCCACCTCGGTGATGAGGCGATGATCCGGTTTCCCAACTTCCCACGGGTCAACTACGTCCGGGATGTGATCGTGTTTGGCGGCTCCTGGTATCCGCTTGACTGGCTGCGGCTCTACGGCGAGGCAGGCTGGTCATTCTTCAACTCGGGCGGCTCGGAGCCCTGGGAGTTTCAGTTTGGCACCGAGCTGATCCAGGCCCGCCCGACCGGCATTCACGGGGCGCCCTTCCTGGCCGTCAACGGCATGACCCGGCAGGAGCTCGACTGGGGCGGCAATGTCTGCGTGCAGACCGGCTGGGCCTGGCGGGGTGATGCCAGCGAAAAGCTGTTGCGAATCGGCTTCGAGTACCTCTACGGCTCCGACCCGCAGTACGAGTTCACGTTCTACAACCAGAACCGGGCCGGGATCGGGATGTGGTACGACTACTAGTTGTACGCGGCGCTCGCCCTCCTGGCCTCGCTTCGCTTCCCGGCCTCCGGCCGGAAGTGGGCCGCCCTCCAGGCGGCCAGCGGATGGCGCGGCGCTCGCCCTCCTGGCCTCGCTTCGCTTCCCGGCCTCCGGCCGGAAGTGGGCCGCCCTCCAGGCGGCCGGCGGATGGCGCGGCGTTCGCCCTCCCAAGCCGCTTTACCTCGGCGGCTCGGACGGCGACACTTCTCGCATGCCGCTGCTTGCGATCGAGACGACCTGTGACGAGACCGCCGGGGCGGTGGTGACCCGCGGCCGGGAGGTGCTCTCCAGCATCGTCGCCAGCCAGGAGCGGCTCCATGCGAAATGGCGGGGCGTCGTGCCCGAGATCGCCTCCCGGGCCCACGTCGAGCGGATCATTCCGGTGATCGACGAGGCGGTGACTCAGGCCGGGATCGAGCGGCGGGAGATCGAGGCGGTGGCCGTCGCCGTGAGACCGGGCCTCGTCGGCTCGCTGCTGGTGGGGCTGGCGGCGGCCAAAGGCATCGCCGCCACGCTCGACGTGCCGCTGGTTGGCTACGACCACATCGCCGCCCACCTCTATGCGTGCCGGCTGGCCCGCGGCATGCCGCTCCCCGAGCCGTGCCTGGGGCTGGTCGCCAGCGGCGGGCATACGTCGCTGTTTCGCCTCAGCGGCCCGCTCGAACTCGAGCGACTCGGCGGCACGATCGACGATGCGGTCGGCGAGGCCTTCGACAAGGCGGCCGCGATCCTCGGCCTCGGCTACCC
>CALGAS010000214.1 GCA_937959175.1 uncultured bacterium
ACGCCGCTGGGTCCGTGGATGATCGTGGGCGACATCTGCCCCGGGCGGCTGGCCGCCATTTCGACCGCCGCGATCGCCATGCGATTGCCCGAACCAGCGACGAAATCATCGAGCCGCTGGAAGCCCCGGCCGATCCGCCGCGGCGGCTCGGCCGCCAGCGGACGCGGCTCCTCCGGCAGCCGCACGACCGCCAGCTGGCGAGCGGGCGGTTCCGCCGGGGCAACCCGCTCGGCTTCAGCCGCCGGCTCCCAGAGCACCTGGACGCCCCGCACGCCGATCGTACCAGCCACGGCATCGACCTCAGCCCGGAAGGTCCGCCGCAGCCACTCATGGGTCACGCCTCGGCCAGCCCGGATCACGATCCCCGGCCGCTCGCCATCGGCACCATCAAGCCACAAGGCGTCGCCGAACCAGACGGCGAACCGCTCATCGCCGATCCGTTCCCGGAAGGCCGCCCGCACGCTGTCCGCGAGCGAACGAGTCCTGACGGTCGCGGCGGCGACGGCTTTCCCCATGGCTCCTTCCTCATGCGCTCTGTGCGGGCCAAACCATCGGCCCGAATGCTTCCCACGGGACGGAAAACGTCGTGGACGACGGTCGCGTGCCACACGCTTGCCTGCTCCGTGTCGAAGCCGGCGCGAGTATAGGAGTGCTTGCAGTGCTGTCAAACGAAACGCATCGGCGGCGGGCGCAGGATTCATGAGGCCGGCGAATCGAATCGTGATCGCATTGCTCACCGGGCGGGAGGAGCAGCCATCGCTGCCCGGTTGGCACGGTGCACAACCTGTGCGTGGTGCCACGACGAGGCAGGAATTCCCGGTCAGCCGGCCCGCCGATCGAAGCGCCGCCGCAGCGCGGTATACTCCCGCTTCGGTTTCGCCGGAAGAAAAACGCTTTTGGAGCGCGAGGAATGCAGCTGTCGCGACGTCAACTGATCCGGTTTCGCGGAGCGATCCGCCCGATCTTGGATCGGCTCCTCGTCGTGATCATTTCTGCGCTGATGGTGCTGGGAGCCCGCGGCGGTTCGATTGCAACTGCGAACGAGCCGGCAGCCGACGACGCCGCTGATTTTCAGCCTGGAGACATCTCAATCGGCGAACCGATCGCCCTGCCCTTCTCGGAGCGGGTTCCCCAGGCTGCCTCCAAAGGGGCTGTGGCCCCCGCCGAGCCGTCGCCCCTGCCCCGCTCGCCGCGGTTTGCACCACAGCCCGTCAAGCCGCCGCCGGAAACGGTCGCCGGGGCTGGGGATCAGGCGGCCGACGCGGCGACAGAACAGCCGCTCCCAGGCAGCGGTTGGCTGGGGTTTGCGGTGATCGAATCGGACGTGGCAGGTCGCTGGGAGGTCGACACGGTGGCCGCCGAGGGGCCCGCAGCCGCCGCCGGTATCCGACCTGGTGATGAAATTCGGGCGATTGACGGGCTGCCGCTCCAAAGTAGCGATGACGTATCGCAGGCTATGACGGCCGTCGCGCCCGGCCAAGACGTGCGGCTGGCGATCGCCCGTGGTGAGCAGGTCGCCGATCTCACGATCACGGCAACCGCCCGGCCGCGGATCGCCTCAGCCTGGAGTGCGGCGGCGGCGCTGCCAGACCGAGACGATACGGTAGCGATGGCCGAATCGCCCGGCACAGCGAGCGTCCCTGCGCCTCCGGCGGCCGTGGCGGCGCCGGCAGCCGTGCCCGCACCGCCCCCCGGCGTGGCGGCGGCCGCGGCTGCGACACTTCCGCCGCCAGCCATGGCCACCCCGTCGCAGACGGCCGCACCGCCCGGTCGTCCGTCCGCGGACGCCGGGCACGCAGCTTCGTCCCCCCGGCCCCCAACGTCATTTTCTCGTCCGCCGGCATTCCCGCCGGCCCACCGCCGGTCTCCCAGGACGGGCCCTGCAGGTGCAGATTCGGCAGATCGCGGCCGCACCGCGCTTGGGGTTCGCACGCTGCCCGTCGATCGGTCCATCCAATCGCGGTTCAATCTGCCGGAGCCCCGCGGAGCCTACGTGATCGGCGTCGTCTCCGATCTGCCGGCTGCCCGGGCCGGCGTGCCCCCGGGCAGCATCATTGTCTCGATCGACGACAGCCCGGTCGCTTCCCCGGCCGAGTTGACCCGTCTGGTCACCAGCGGTCCCGTGGGCCGTCCGGTGCCGCTCGAGTATGTCCTGCCTGGTGGCGGGTCCCAGCGGGCCGAGGTGGTGCTGCAGACGCTCGAGCGTCCTCTCGAGGAAGCCCTGGTCGGGCGTCCTGGTCCGGCTCCGTCGGCCGTTCCCGCGCTCGAGCAGCAGCCGCGTCCGACCGCCCCCACCACGGCCCGCCGGCCGGTCACATCGTTTGACGCAGGCGCCGTTTCAGCGATGCAGGATGAGATCCGCTGGCTCCGCGAGCGGCTCGACCAGCTCGAGCACCGCCTCGAAAGCCAGGCCCGCTGAACGTCACGCGGCAGCGAGGGTGGCCTGATCCGGTAGACCATGGCGGGCCAGTTCCTCGGCCAGCGGCACGCCAGGCAGACCCGGCTCGCGAGCCGCCTGGAGGGCCACCCGCGAAGGTTCCTTGCGGACCGGACGCTGCCCCTCCAGCCGCCCGCCGGTCGTCGCCCAGGCCTCGGCCGAATCCGAGAGATGGCTGAGCAGCCGCTCGATCCCCTGCCGATGCCATTCGATGCCTTCGCGGTCGAGGCCGGCCGGCACCTGAACCGCCCGACTGACAATGCCCCGGGCCCGTGACCAGGGCCGGGGAATGGCAAATCGATCCCAGGTGGCCAGCCGCCATGGTCGCTGGAAGCCAAGCCCCATCGCCACGATCGGAATCCCGAGCGTGCTGGCGAGAAAGACGCAGCCAGGGGCCAGCCGGCGGCGGGGACCGCGGGGGCCGTCGGGCGTGATCGTCAGGTTGCCGACCGCCGCCTGCTCGGCCAACTCGCGGAGAGCGACCGAACCACCGCGAAAGGTGCTGCCACGGACGACGCCGAAGCCCATCATCCGGGCGACCCGGTCAAGGATGTTCGCGTCGGCATGCCGCGAGAGGAGCATCGAGATGTTGGAGTGGCCCCGCAGGTAGAGAGGCATGAGGATGTTCTCATGCCAGAAGATGTAGATCTTCGCCCCGCGGTAAGCCGGGTGAACAGGATCGACGTCCGGATCGCCGAAGACCACTTGATAGTCAAGCGTCTTCATCCACTGCCGGATGGACGCCGTCGAAATCAGCGACCAGGCACCGATCGAAAAAGGACTCGTCAGTTTCACCGCCTCATGTCCCTCCCTGGACCACAGCCGGGTCATTCGGCGATCAGCCGCCGAACCAGATCCCCTCGCAGACCTCCTCCGCCGGACCAGTCATGAAGACCGGCCCCGCACCGTCCCACTCGAGTTCCAATCGTCCTCCCGGCAGGTCGGCCGCCAGCCGGGTTGCCGTGCGACCCGTCAAAACGCCGGCCACGCAGACCGCCGAGGCTCCGGTGCCGCAGGCCATCGTGATGCCGCTGCCCCGCTCCCAGGTCCGCATCCGGACATGGCCCGGCGTCACGACTTCCACGACGTGCACGTTGACCCGCTTGGGAAACGACGGATGGTGCTCGATCCGAGGACCGATCTGCTCCAGCGGCACCGCGGCCACGTCCCGGCAGGAGAGGACCGCATGCGGATTGCCCATGGAGACGCACGTCATCCGGCGGTCGAGCCCGCAGGCGTCCCACCAGGGCTCTTCCGCGTCAAGGGCCGGACAGGGCACGTCGATGATGCGGCCGGTGCCCAGCCCAACCACGGGAATCTCAGCCGCCTCCAGGAGCGGTTCGCCCATTGCGACCCGGACCTGCGAGGTCCGCGGCCCTGTCGGCCGGACATCGAGGTCGAGCACGCCGCGGCCGGTCTCGATCGTCACCCTGCCGGCCGGAGCACGGCCCCGGGCCACGACCAGGTGGGCGACGCACCGCACGCCGTTGCCGCACATCTCGGATTCGCTGCCATCGGCATTGAACATCCGCATCCGGGCCGTGGCACGCTCGGACGGCTCGACCAGGATCAGCCCGTCACCGCCGACACCCCGGTGCCGGTCGGCGATCCGCGGCGCCAGCCCGGCGGGATCAGCCGGACAGGCCTCCGCGAAACAGTCGACATAGACATAGTCGTTGGCTGCACCGTGCATCTTTACGAACTTCATCGTCAGATCATTCCCGGGACCGGCTGGCACGGCATGCCCGCCGCTACGATCTCCCTACTCTACCACCATGGCTCCGCGTCATCGGCCGCCGTCCCCGCGTTGCCCGCTCGGGACGCGACGCTGAGCCTGGAGCGATTGCACGGCCGCGGCCAGCGTGGGGAAGGCTTCGGTCGAGGTGACAGGCTCCCCCAGGGTCCCGTCGACGTGGACGAGCATGAACTGACCGCCCGCCCCGCCCAGCAGCCGCTTCATCGCGGGCAGCTGCGTCTCCGACTCTCCCATGATCGGACGGAAGGTCAGCTTGATGTTCGAATCAAGATCGATCTCGCCGGCTCCAACGAGGCTGATGGCATCACCCGACAACTCGATCGTATCGAAGTAGGCCCGTGGCCCTTCGATCCGGAAATCGACCATGCTGCTCTCGAAGGCGGTGCGATCGGGCGCCTTGACCCGGAGGATCTTGAGGAGAGCCACGATCACCGGCAGTTCGTAGAGATCGGCATCGCGGAGCCGGATCTGGCCCTGGCCCGCAAGGGAATGGCTGCCGGCCCGCGACCCGCTCACCTCGACGACACCGTGGACCCGGCCGCGCGAGGCCGTCGGTCCGCCCGAAAGATCGGCGGCGATCCGCTCCAGGTCGGCGTCGGCCAGCGAGACCGCCACCGTGAATCGACCCGCTTCGCCGGCCGCCACGCTGCCGTCGATCAGCAGCGTGCCGCCGGCCAGCCGGCCCGTCAGCCGACGCGGCCTGTCCGGCTCCGCGACCGCGGCGGCAGGAGCCCCGAAGCGAGCACCGGCGGGATCGACCACCAGCGGCCCGCGGAGGGCCGTCACCTGGAGCCCCCGCCAGATCGCGCTGTCGATGGCGACGTCGCCAAGCGATCGCCACGACTGCCCGTCGCTGGTGCCCCGCAGCCGGATGCCGCCATGCACATGCTCCAGCGGCACGCCGACATCGAGCGTGGCCTGCTCCATGTCGAGTTGCATGTCCCAGGCCGCGGCCGCCGGGCCGGGCACAAGTTCGGACCGTCCATCGGGCAGGGCCACTTCGCGAGGAGCGGTGGAATAGATGTCGAGTGCCCCATCGACCGACAGCAGCCCCTTGAGCCCGACCCCCGACACCGCCTGCTGGAGCCCGGCGGGCAGTGCCCGCAGGACATCATGATCGGCTCGGAAGCGATCCGCGGTGAGCCGTTCAAAGGAAACATGCCAGCCGCCATCGGCCGTGAAGCGACAGCTGCCCTCGGTGGAGACGGTCGTCCGGGCATGGACCCCCCGCACCTCCTCAAACCGCAGCCGCCCATCCCGCCAGGAGAGCCGCCCCCGGAGTTGTTCCAGTCGATAGGGGAACCAGGCCGGCTCGATCGAGACGGTGTCGCCAAGCGGGGCGGCCTCCAGTTCGACCTCGGTCTCTCGGCTGCCCACCCGATGGCGAACCCGAGCGGTGAACTCGGCGGTGCCCCGCGGATCGACGTCGTCCCAGATCCGCCGCATCCCCGGTGGCAGGGCGTCTCGCAGTTCCTGCTCCAAGACGATCCCGGTTCCCGTCAGGTGGAGCGTCAGTTCTCCCCCCTCTCCCGCATCCTGCTGGAGCATGCCGCTGCATCGGACCCGCCCGGTGTCGTTGGTGCCGCGGACATCGCGGATCGCCCAGGTCCGGCCATCCATCTGGACGCTGCCGGTGAGATTGGAGAGCGGATAGGGAAACCCGGTGTAGGCCATCGTGCAGCGGGTCAACCGGATCCCCAGCGTGTTGTGGTAGCCCTTCTCGAAGCCCGGATCGCGGTCGTGCCGAAAGGCAACGTCGAAGGTGCCGGTCGCCCGCAGCCGGCGCACGATCTCCGCCTTGCGGGCCGGAAGGGCCGCCAGCAACGCCTCGTCGATCCGCATCCCCTCGCCGCGGACCTCGACACGCCCCGGCTTGCCAGGACGAGAGACGTCGACGCTGCCTTCGACGTGCACAGGATGGCCCCCGGCCGACCCCGTCAGATGCATCGCCACCTGGCCGTTTCGATAGGTGACGGTCCCGACCGTGCGATCGACCCGGTAGGGAAAGCGGTAGTAGGTGAGGGAGACGTTGCGGCACCGCAGCGAGAGATCGGTCGCCAGAGTGTCCTGCCGGCGGTTGAACGTCGCCCGGAGATCAACCTCGCCGGCTGGCAGCAGCTTGCTCCACTGGGAGGCGAGCGAGGCGGGCAGAAAGGGCTCCCAGTGACGACCGACGAGGAGCCGCTCCGCCTCCAAGACCGCCGTGAAATCGCCGGCGTCACCCCAGCCGGCCAGCTCGCCCGATGCCCGCAGGAGCGTCGATCCCGAATGTCCCTCCAGCCGTGTGCAGCGGACGCCCCCGCGATCGGCGGTGAAGACCGCCGAAATATCGCTGACCGCCTGCGGGAGCGAGGCGTGCTCGAAATGCCCCCCCTCCAGTCGCCCGTCGACCGTGAAATCGGCTGCTTCCAGCGAGGTGAGCGATCCGTTGGCTGTCCACTCAAGATCGAGTCGACCCCGCAGCCCGCCCGCCCAGGCATCGGTCGGTGCGGTCGTGGGCAGCAGGGCCCGCAGTCTTGGTGAAAGCTCGATCGCCTCCACGAGCCCCCGCAGCGAGAAGGCCCCGTCGGCGTCGAGCTGCCCCTCGAACTCGGCACGATCAAACAAGTCTCCCCCCACTCTGCCCCGCAGCGAGGTTCGCTGCTGGCTGTTGCGGTCCCCCTCGGGCCGCAGTTCGACCGCGATCGTGCGAAGCTGGAACTCCCGTCCGTGGGCTTCATCGACGACCGCCAGCGTGGCATCTTCGACGTCGACCGGCACGCCGAGCCCCGCCCCGCGGGCCTCGAGCAGCGGTGCGACGTTCCAATGCCCGCCGGGGTCGCGGCGGGCGTGCACGACAGGCCGGCGGAGTCTGACCGACCTTATCTGCAGCTCGCCGGAGGCCAGTTCGGTGAGGCTCGTTCCGCAGCCGAGGTGTATCTCCTCGATGGCCAGCAGTTCACCGCCATGGCCTGCTTCCCGGGCGACGAAGGAGACGCCACGGATGATGATCCCCTCCCCCTCGACCAGGCTCGCGCTGCGGACCTCGACCCGCAGTTCCGGAAAGCGGGCCTGGAGCCGGCTCTCGACACGCCGTCGTACCTCCTCGCTGACCCGATGCGATCCGAGCGCCACGGCCACGATCACGGCGGCGACTGTCAGCGGCAGCGTCCAGCGGACGAGCGACCAGAGGGTGTCGGCGAGAGGCTTCACGCGGCGTTGCAAGGGCAGGTCCGCGGAACCGTGACGGCAGACGCCCGCCGCCGGTGGCCGATTCCTACGGGAGCGGGACAGTACGGGGAGACCATCAAGAGGGTCAAGAAGAGGGACACGACTCGGCCCAGGTCATTCCCGTCCTGCAACCGTGCCATTTCCCCCAGCCTGACCGGTCGCTATATTCCTCGGCAGTCAGCCGGAACGGGCTGGGTTCCCGATCTTTCCAGCCAACGGTGCATTGTCCCGTTTGTTCTCTTCTTTGGGTATGCAAACGATGACGTCTCCCTCGATGACGGCGGGCAATCAGAACGACGCCACCCCCGCCCCCAACGCCCACCGCCTCCTCTGGGCCGGCTTCATGGCCATCCTCGCTGCCGGCGTGGGGTTCTCGATTCGGGCCGGCATCCTCGGCCAGTGGGCCGAGCAGTACGGATTCACGCAGACAGAACTTGGCGCGATCACGGGCGGAGGCCTGACCGGCTTCGGAATCATCATCCTCCTCTCCAGCCTGATCGCCGACCGCATCGGTTTCGGCACGCTGATGTTTCTGGCCTTCGGGATGCATCTCGTCTCGGCGGCCCTCACGCTCGCCACCGGGCCCGCCTTCGTGGCTGGCGGCAAGCCGCTCGCCTTCCAGTGTCTCTTCTGGGGCATGTTCCTGTTCGCGATTGGCAACGGAATCGCCGAGGCGGTCGTCAATCCGCTGGTCGCCACGCTCTTTCCCCACAAGAAGACCCACTACCTCAACATTCTCCATGCCGGCTGGCCCGGCGGGCTGATCGTGGGAGGTCTGGCCAGCTACTTCATGGCTGGCGGCGAGGGAACCAAGCCGGTGGCCTGGCAGATCCAGATTTCGCTGTTTCTCGTGCCGGTGATTCTCTACGGCGTGATGATGGCCGGCCAGCGGTTTCCCCGCAGCGAGGCGAGCATCTCGGGCGTCCGGTATCGCGACATGCTGGGCGAACTCGGGCTCTTGGGCGCGGCGGTCATCTGTAGCCTGCTGGCCCTCTTCTTCAAGAGCGACCTGGGGCTCTCACCCCTGCTGGCCGGCGGACTGGCCGCCGGCCTGCTGCTCACCTTCGGCGTCACCACCCAATTCCGCCTCGGCCATCTTCTCCTGGCCGTGCTGATGCTGATCCATGCCATGGTGGGCTATGTGGAACTCGGCACCGACTCTTGGATCGCCAAGATCACCGGTGCGATCATGGCGAGCGAGGCCTCCGGGCTGCTGCTGTTCGTCTACACCTCGGGGTTGATGTTTCTGCTGCGGTTCTTCGCCGGGCCGATCGTCGAGCGAATCTCCCCGCTGGGGCTGCTCGCGGTGTCGGCGGCCTTTGGGGCGATCGGCCTGACGCTGCTGGGCAACGCCGAAGGGGCCTTGATGTGCGTCGTGGCGGCGACGATCTACGGGATCGGCAAGACCTTCCTCTGGCCGACGATGCTTGGCGTCGTCAGCGAGCAGTTTCCCAAGGGAGGCGCGATCACGATCGGAGCCATCGGCGGGGTCGGGATGCTCTCGGCCGGGCTGCTCGGAGGACCGGGAATCGGCTTCCTCCAAGACGAGCATGCCTCGGCCGCTCTCCGGAAGGAAGACGGCGAGGTCTATGATCGCTACAAGGCGGGCAGTGAAAACTCCTTCCTCTGGCTCGAGACGGTCGGCCTCGACGGGGCCAAGGTCGGGATCCTCGAGGATGGCGGGAAGGAGGCCAGGCGGGCCTTGGACCTGCTCAAAGAGCAGGGTGCCAAGCCTGATGCGATCGCCAGCCAGCAGTCGCTTGTCGACTGGTGGCAGACGGTGGCCGAACCGGAAGCCGAGCACGACAAGCCGCTGGTCGAGGCCGCCGGGCTGGCCGGTGGCCGGCGGGCGCTCCAGCTCACCTCCACCGTGCCGGCCGCGATGTTTGCCTGCTACATGGTCCTGATCGGCCTGTTTCGGCTGGGCGGAGGCTATCGCCAGAAGACCCTCGACCCCGAGTTGTTTACCGGAGGTGCCGAGGGGCCTGGCGAGGGCTGAGCCGGGGCGGTCCGATCCGGACCAGGCCGTCGCCTTCCGTGGCCGCCCGCAGGTTGCCTGGCAGATCGAGCCCGCCATCAGCCCGATCACCACCGGCCGCGGCCGCCAGCAGGTCGGCCACCCTCTCGTATCGGGCAGTGGTCATGTCGCGGCGGGGCCAGCCTTCCCGTCGCCAGAGAGCGAGGAGCATCTCAGCCAGAAGCGGCCTGCCGAACCCGACGAGATCCCGGCTTCGAAACACGACGGCCCCATCAGGCTGCCGGCTGCCGAGTCGGCCAAGCAAGTGAGATGCAGCCTCGGCAAGGATGCCAGCCGCTGCGCCGGACTGGCGGCCAAGCCGCGTCAGCGATTCGCTGGCTGCCGGATAGGGCCCGGCCTGGCAGCGAGGCAGGACCTCGTGCCTGAGAAAGTTGCGGGCCCGGGCGGTGTCGGCGTTGGTGAGATCCTCCTGCCATCCTTGGCCGAGAGCTTCGAGAAAGGGCCGCACCAGCCGCCGCGGCAACTGCAGGAGCGGCCGCAGGAGCGAAACACCGTCAGCCAGGATCCGGCACCGTGGCATCCCGGCCAGACCGGCCGATCCGGTGCCCCGCAGGATGTTGTGGAGAATCGTCTCCGCCTGATCGTCGGCCGTGTGGGCAATCAGAACCTGACGGCCGCCGACGTCGTGGGCCGCCTCGGCCAGGAAGGCATACCGTTTCCGGCGGGCACGGGCCTCGAGCCCCTCACCCCCCGGCCCCTCGGCGACCTCGAGCCGACGGGTGATGCAGGCGAGGCCAAGACGCTTCGCCAAACGCTCCACGAACTCCTTGTCGGAGGCTGCCTCAGCCCGCAGATCATGCTCGGCGTGCGCGACCACCAGCCGGCCACCGGCGGGAAATCCCAGCTGCACCAGACCGAGCAGCAGGGCGACGCTGTCAGCCCCGCCGGAAACCCCGACGACCACAGGGAACGGACCGGAATCGGCCGGAAGCCCGCCCGAGAGGCCTGCTAGAAACCCCCGGATGGCCTGCGCACCGGCGGCGGGGATGGGAGAGATCGAGGACATGGGAAGGCTCCAGACGCCTCATTCTGCCATGCCGGCAGCCGGTTCGCCGAGAACGCCCAAGCGGCATTGAGCCGCCCTTCCGCTGCCGCTAGCCTCCTGACCACTTGCCGCTCGGAACGCCCCCGCCCAAGGAATCAGCCCATGCCCGCCTCCGCCCGTCGGCTCCTCCTCGTGGCCCTGCTCCTCGTCCCGCTGGCGACAACTGGCTGCTCGACCCTGCTGACGGTCGCCTATCTGGTGCAGCCGGCCGATGTGCCGGCGGAGTTTGCCGAGCTCAAGGGCAAAAAGGTGGCCGTGGTCTGCCGGCCGATCATCGAACTGGAGTTCACCGACGCCGGCTCGGCCCGCGAACTCGCCTCGCTGGTGGGCCTCCAGATCGAGCAGAACGTCCGTCGCTCGGATGTCGTCGGGCAGCATGAAGTGGCCCGCTGGATTGATGAAAACGCCTGGGTCGACTACCAAACCGTCGGCAAGGCCCTGGAGGCGGACTATGTCGTGGGCATCGATCTCGAGGAGTTCCGCTTCCACGAGGGTTCGACGCTCTACCGGGGCCGAGCCACGGCCCATGTGAAGGTCTACGACCTCGAGGAAAAAAAACTCGTCTTCCAGAAACGGATCGATGACTTCGCCTTCCCGGCGAACAACGCGATTCCTGCCGCGGACCGCTCGGAAGCCGAGTTTCGCTCGCTCTTCCTTCAGATGCTCTCGCAGCGGATTTCCCGGCTCTTCTACGCGTACGAGAGCCGCGAGGTCTTCGCGGAAGACAGCCTGACGTTCTGACGCTCCGGCGGCGGGGCCTTTCGGGGACCGGGAAGGCCCAACGAACCGCCGTCCCCCCGGCTCGCGCCGGGGGGCTTTTACGGAAAAGGGGACTGGCTCCGAGCGAAGCGAGGTGCCTGTACCCTTTTCCAACTCGCGGACGCGCGGAATCAGCGAACCAACTCAAATCTTCGTGAGCGGTCGCTTCGGCTTGGGCGGGGCGAGCATCTTCTTCTTGTCATCGCCTCGGTTGGGATTGCCGTTGCCGCCGTTGCCAGGACGCGGGGCGTTGACGCCGGTGTAGGTCTCGGTCCAGGTGTAGCCGAGCGGGGTCTTGAGTTCATCGGCAGCCAAGGTGGCCCAGGGGGTGCCCGGGTGCTCCTCGACGACCCGGCGGAGGTACTCATCAGCCTGCTTCGCGAGCCGTTCCGTCTGCGAGCCGACCTGCGAGACGTCGTCGCTCGGCTTGAGGATCCATGTGTCGTTCTTGGGGTTGTTGAACTTCATCCCCGCCTTCGCCTGAGCCAGCATGATGTTGTACGCGTTCGTTCGCACCTTCAGCGCCAAGACCCGCCCCATGGCGAGGTCATAACCAGCCTGCCAGCGCTTCTCATCGGCCGGAATCTTGGCCCGGTCAGTCTGGCCGGCCGCCAGGATGCCGTAGAGCCTGTCGATCTTCGGCTCGAGAACTGCCGCCTTCTTCTGGGCCTCGCTCAGCAAGTTGGCGAGTTTCCCATCGTCTTCCCGCGGAAACCTCATCTCGGGCGAGTCCATCGGACGGAGCTCCGACTCGCGGGCCGCATCGACAAGGGCCCGCTTGGCGAGATTCGAGGCGAGCATCCGCTCGATCTGAGCCTGGGGCAGGTAGTCGGGACGATAGTCCCGCATCACCTTCGGATCAAAGAAATACCGCAGCCGCGACGACATCGGAGCCGTCGCCCGGTCATCGACCCGGCCCCGGGCACCGCGGTTGGCATGGACGGCGAAGTAGATGCCATTGGTCTCAGCGCAGAGTTTGGAGAGGCTGAAGGGCCCAAACCCCGAGTCGATCGGCTCGTCGGGGGCGTTGCGGGGCCGCACCTTCACGACCTCCGGATAAAAGGTCTCCGGTCCTTGTTCCACTTCGGCCCACTGCTCATCGGCGGCGTACTGTGGGTCGAACTCCACGAACTTCATCTTGACGATGTCACGACCGAAGGGCGCCGGCACGCCGACCACGAAGACCCGCATCGCCTGCACTCGACAAAAGGCCGCCACCGCGTCGGCGTATTTTTGATCGTTGCCCACCTCGTCGGTGAAAACGATGATCATCACGTTGCGACGGTCCGGCCCCGCCAGCCGCACCTGCTTTGCCTTTTTCGCCGCCTCAGCAATCGCGGTGAAGGTCATCTCGAGCCCTGTCGGGTCGATCGGAATCGACTCGATGGCATCGACGACCTCGGTCACGTCTCGAGTCGGCTTCGGCGTCACGGGCGTCACCTTCTGACCGTAGGCATAGACGAGATTGAAGAGATCGTGGGTGTTGGCGGCGGTGGTCACCCCCAGTTCGTTGAAGACCCGCTCCAGCCGGGCGGCGATTTCCTTCCGTTGGCCGGCCAGGCTCACCGACTGGTCAAACACCCAGCAGACAACCGTCGAACGCTGCTCCAGCGAAGCGGCGATCTCGATCGTGAGCCGATCGACCGCCCCGCCGGCCCCCGCCTCTCCCACGCCGACATCGCCCTTCACGATCAGGCTTTCGTTGAACTGGAGACCGGTCGCGACCAAGTCAATCGGCTCGACCTTGATCTCGGTGTCAAACATCGTGTCGGTCTCAATCGGAACGATCGACTCCTCCGCAAGCACCGGGGCGAGGGCCTGGGCGATCTCGAAGCTCTCTTCGCTCTGACTGCCGACCTCCTCCTGGGCAACCTCCTCGAGGGTCACCTCCCGCGGCATCTCGAAGACATCCTCAACCTCCTCGACCGGGGTCTCGATGACGGTGACCTCGGGAGCCTGCCGGGTGATCGTCCCGAATCCCCCGATCGCCAGGGCGAGCAGCACCGCCACATGAATCGCCATGCTGACCACCCAGGCGGGGGTGTCGCCGTCGAGCGGCGTCTCATCTTCCCCGGTGTACTCCTGAAGACGCCGCCGCATGGTGTCGAGCATGCTCATCACAATCCTCAGCCTGAGTCCGTGGAAAACCGACGGAGTCGTATCATACCCTTCACCATGCCTGCCGCTGCGACGCTTGCCTGTCTGCAGCCCACGTTGGCAACCGACGGTCTTCGATCGATGATCCGTGGTCGACGATCTGGGTTCGACAGCCTCCGTAGAATCTTTCGCCTCCAGGAGGCTATTTTATTCCCTCCGGTGTACGCTCAATGGACGGTTCACCGTCACTATCGCTTCGGCAGCAGGAGGTTGGAAAATGCCCGTCCCCGCACGACGAAGACCCCCCTCGCAGGGGGTCAATGGTCCGCCGAAAACATGCTCGCCCCGTGGGCCTGCCCTCGCCCTTGTCGCCGTCATGCTGCTGGGCTCAGCCTCACGTGCCGACACCGATGACAAACCCGCTCCTCCCGAGCCGGAGCGGCTCTCACTCCAGACGATGCCCGACGCTGTCGACCTGGCTGCCTGGTACTACGCGTCGCCGGCTGAAGATGGACCGCTGGCGACCGTCCTGCTCGTGCACGACCTCGGGGGCAGCCATGCCGCCCTCGAACCATTGGCCCTGGCGCTCCAGGCTGGCGGCTGCGCCGTGGTGGCTCCCGACCTGCGAGGCCATGGCAAGAGCCCGCTGGAGCGACTCAAGGCAGCTGCCGGCGAGGGCGACCAGTCCAAACTGCTCAAGCGGAACGATTTTATGGCGATGGCCGCCACGGCCGGCGGCCGACTCCGAACGCAGTCGGCGGTGCGGGGAGACCTGGAATGCATTCGCAACTGGCTCAAGCAGCGGGCCGAGAAGGGTGAGGTCGACATGGAGAAGTTCTATCTTGTCGGCTCGGGTCTCGGAGCTGCGGTCGCCTCCACCTGGACGATTGCCGATGCCGCCTGGCCACCCGTTGCCTCCGGTCCCCAGGGGGGTGACGTCCGCGGACTGGTGCTCATCGAACCTGCCCTCGTGACGCGGGGTTTCTCGATGACGCGGCTGCTGCCGCTCGAGCCGCTCCGGACCGACCTGCCGGTGATGATTCTCTCCACTGGCGATAGCCGTGACTCTCAAAAAGTCTTCGACCAGTTCAAGCGGTCGCGGCCCAACAGCTGGTTCGACAACCGCGAGAAGAATTCTCCCGCAAAGGACACCGAGGCCTCGCTCTTTTTCCTGGCGATTCCGGCTCGGGCGGCCGGGGGCAAACAGCTGCCGGCCGATCAGTTTGCAGCACTCCGTTCGGCCGACCCGCGGCGGCTTGATCCGGCCACGGCCGTCCTCACCTTCATCCGGGCAACGCTGGATCGGTAATCCACGTTTTCCAGAGGCTCGCTCAGCCGCCCTCTGCGCCAGCGACAGTTCCACTGCCCCGTGGCAGCCATGCCGATGCGGGATCGCCGCCGCGTGGCAGGGCCGGCTGCGGCCTGTGAGCAGCCGGCTCGATCACTGCCTGCCCGGGCCGGGCCGGCCAAATGGCCGCCGGCGGTGGCAGCACGATCTCGACACCGATCGGCAAGAGCCGCGGGTCGGAGAGGGTTCCGCGGTTAGCCTCCCAGATGGCGGTGGCAGCCAACGGTGTTCCGTAGACCCGGTTCGCAATGGCATTGAGATCGTCTCCGTCCCGAACACGCCAGCGTGACGGAGCCGCGGAATCTGCAGTTGGCCGACTCCGCCGAGAGGGCTCCACAGGAAGCGTCCGGCCAGTCCAGCCGACCGCCAAGGGGGGCGGCCGCTGCGCATCGAGGAGGGGCGGCGGTGGGACATCGAGGGTTGAGCGATAGGTGCCCCGCAGGGCGGGGTCAGCCCACGTCGCAGCCTGAGCAACCGGCGGGAGCGGATCAGGGGGCGGGGGCGGCCTGCGGTCAGCGTCGGGCACGACCGCTGACGCCGACGGCCGCAGCGGCGAAGGGCCGGCCATGGGTGGCGGTGGCTGCTGGCTCGTCAACGGGGCCGACCGCATGACCGGAGGGGGCAACGGGCCGAGGCTCTCAGCGGCGTCCTGACGGCCCTGCCCCCAGGCGACCAACTGCACACCCGCTGGCGCCGCCAGCGTCGCTCCGGCGCCGATCATGCTCAACCCAACCACCAGTCGAATGGTCCGTGTCACTCCGCCCATACCGCGTTCTCCCGCTGCATGAATCAGCTGCCTGGTCGGCTATTGACCGGCGGACATCCTTCAGGTGGTGCCACTCAGCTTGGCACCACGGCGACGGCAGGCCATCACCGTTCAAGCATGCCATCCAAACGACGGGCGGCATCCAGGGGATGAACCGCGAGCCTGCCTCACCCCGGCCTCCCGCCGCCAGAATCGGATCCGATCGCCTAACCGACAGGCTCCCCGCAGCCGGCGTCATGTGCCAGGGGTAGCCTCAGGCTGGCTGCGCGATCGCTCGCTCGGACACGGCGGCGGCACCGAACCGATGCTGGAGCCAGAGGACCAGCGGTGCGGCCACGAAGATCGAGCTGTACGTGCCGGTGATCACACCGACGAGCATCGTGAAGGCGAAGGCATGGATTCCTGGCCCTCCCACGGCATACAGCAGAAGCACGGCCAGAAAAGATGTGCCGGAGGTGAGGATTGTTCGGCTGAGTGTCTGGTTGACCGCCCGATCGACCATGTCGGCCGTCACAAACTTCGCCTTGCCACGAATCTCCCGCAGGCGGTCGAAGATGACGATCGTGTCATTGATCGAGAAGCCGACGATCGTCAAAAGGGCCGCCACCACGTCGAGGCTGATCCGGAACTCATCGACCTGGGCCCATCCCATGAACGGGGCCACAAAACGGCTGGCCGCCAGGCAGCCCAACGCGATCAGCACATCGTGGGCCAGGGCCACGACCGCTGCCAGGCCGAATGCGACATTCTGAAAGCGAACCCAGATATAAAGCACGATCAGGGCCAGGCTGGTGATCAGCGCGTAGGCAGCCGTGACCCGCGTGTTGTCGGCCACCTTGCCGCCGATCCGATTGGCCGAGAGATAGAGGGGGGTCTCACTGAGGGTCGTGGCCATCCGCTCGGCCAGTCGACCGGCGGCCTCGGCGTCGAGCGACGTTGTCAGCGCCCAGATGGTCGCTGCCGCCTCCGGGTCGTCGGGAACGTCGGCCGGAGGCTGCAGGGCGAACTCGCCATCGAGTCCCGCCGCCGCCATCGCCGTCTCGATGATCGCCGCCAGCGCCGGCCGGGCGATCGGCTCGGCGAACGTCAGCGGCACACTGGTCGGCAGCGGGGATCCGCCAGTGCTGACCGCCGCTGCCGCGTCACCGCTCCCCGCGTCGCCGCCAGTGTCGGCCTGGGGCATCGTGGTGATCGTGCCAATCGTCACGCCGTATGTCGCCAGCCGCTTGGGGAACGTCTCCCGGAGAATCGCTTCCACTTCGGACTCATCCTGATTGGACGTGTCAATCTTGAACTGCCGGTCTGGTCCTCCCTCCTCGTCCGCCACAGCGCTGACCGTCGCCGACTCGAGGCTCTCACCGACCAGCCGCCGAATCTCGGCGATCGGCAGCTCCTGGCCCTCCTTGAAGGCGACCTGAATGCTGGTGCCCCCGGTGAAATCGATGCCGAGCATCTCCTCGCCCCGCTGCACCATCGCCACCACGCCGGCGGCGATGATCCCGAGCGAGACCACCGCGGCCACCCTCGCCCAGCGGACAAACTGGTAGCTGGTTCGCCCCAGCAGCCGCCCCATCGAAAGTTTCCGCAGCGAGCGAGACCGTTCCGCAAGGTCGAAGACCACCCGCGAGCAGAAGACGGCCGTGAACAGGTTGAGAACCAGCCCGAGGATCAGCGTGATGGCGAAACCCTTGAGCTGGTCGGTGCCGATGGCAAACAGCACGATACCGGTCAGCAGGGTGGTAAGGTTGGAGTCGATGATCGTGGAAAAGGCCCGCTGGAACCCGTTGCGAATCGCCATCCGCACGGCGGTGCCCCGATCGAGCTCCTCCCGAATCCGCTCATAGATCAGCACGTTGGCATCGACGGCCATGCCGACCGAAAGCACCAGCCCGGCCAGGCCGGCCAGCGTGAAGGCGACCTTGAAGGAGATCATCACCGCCACGACGAGCACGATGTTCATCAAGACCGCGAGGTCGGCAACGATCCCGGAAAATCGGTAATAGGCGAGCATGAAGGTGAGCACGAGCACGGTCGCCAGCATCATCGCCCGACTCGCGGAGCGGATCGTGTCCTCGCCGAGTTGGGCGCTGATCTGCTGCTCGCTGATCGGCTCGCTTTCGAGCGCTGCCGGGAGGCTGCCGGCATTGAGCACCTCGACCAGGAAGTCGACGTCGTCCTGCTCGAAGTTGCCGGTGATCTGCCCCATGCTCGTGATCTGGCTGCGAATCACCGGCGCTGACTGGAGCACGTCGTCAAGCACGATCCCCAGCCGGCTGGTGACCCCGTTGGCCGGATCGGGCAGATTTCGCTTGGTGAGCAGCCCGAATTTCCGAGAGCCGTCTGAGGTGAGCATGAAACTCACGCACGGCGCCAGCGTCGCGTCATCGAGATCGGGGCTGACCCGGCTGAGGTCACCGCCGGTGACGGTTCGCTTCTCGTCCTCGACCAGCACGAGCACCTCCGTGCCTTCACCGGGGCCGGGGCGGGTCACCATGCCCGGCTCGGGCTGCACCTTCTCGTCGGCCAGTCGCACCCAACGGCCGATTTCCCGGCCCTCCTGTTGAACCGTCCGGGCCCGTGAGCCCTCGCCGAGCCGGATCGCATCGCGGTGCTGCGGCCGGCCGTCCGCCCGGTTGGCAAGGATTCGGAACTCCAGCAGGCCGGCGCTCGAGATGATCCGCTTGAGCTGCTCGACCTCGCCCTGCTCCACCTCCGGGAGGATGACCTCGATCTGGTCGAGGCCGAAGGGACGGACCGTCACCTCCTTCTGGCCGCCGGGGTTGACGCGGCGGCTGACGGCCGCGACCAGTTCGTCCATCGGCACCTTGGCGGCCCGGGCGGCGATGTCGTAGCTGATGGCCAGGGCACCCTCTTCGTCACGGCGAGACGTCTCCGTGACGGTCACGCCGTCGAAGGACGCCCTCTTCATGGCGGCAAGAAAAGCCTCGCGAGCCGCGGCATCGGCAGCCGCGAGCCGGACGGTGACCCGGCGGGGCCCGTCCCGCTCGAGCGTGGCTTCACCGCCGTCTTGGTTCGCCAGAATCCGCTCGATCCCCACGATGCAGTCATCGACCCGCGACTGTGCCTGCCGGCCGGCGGCCACCTCGTAGACGAGAATCAGACCGCCCTTGAGGTCGATGCCGAGCCGCGGGGGCCAGCCGAGCCAGCAGATCGTGCCGCCAGCCGCCAGGGCCACCAGCACCGTTGCCAGTCGGCTCCACATGTCGGGCACCCGCAGGTTCTTCGTGACCAACCAGGCCAGCAGGGTCGGGATCACGAGGATTGCCAGGGCTATCAGCCATCCCAGCCCGGGGATCTGGCTCGAGGCGGCCTCATTTGCCGCGGCGGCCCCGTCCGCAGGGGCCTGGGCGAGCAGCGGGACGACGAACGCTGGAATGGTCATGCTGAGTCTCAAAACGCGTGTCTGGGGAAGAGCCGCCGGCGGGACACCGGCCGGCTGGAGCATGCTGGATTCAGGAACTTGCCGGTTCAGAGGCCCCGGTCTTCTCGGTGGGAAGAATGCGAGCGATGCTCGCCAGCGTGACGGCAATCTTCACGTTGGCGGCCTCGTCGACCCGCAGGCTGACCCGGTCAGTCTCACGGTCGACCGCGGCTACCGTGCCGTAGATGCCCGACGAGGTGACGACGCGGTCGTTTTTTTTGATGCTCTCCAGCATCGCCTGCTGCCGTTTGACCCGCTCTCGCTCCGGACGGAAGAGCAACAGGTAGGCCACCACCGCGATCGCCACCAGGGGCAGCAGCTGAAAGGGCAACGGAGGCCCTTCTCCGGCGGGCTGCCCGGCCGGCTCAGCCTGGGCGAGGCAGACCGTCGTGAAGACGGACAGATTCGCTGGCGACGGCTCAATCGGCATGGCTGGAAAACAACGCGACGCGAGGACCGGCTCCCGGGACGCCCCGGGTGGCTGGGAAACCCGAGAATGTAGTGGTATTCGCGATCGTGGGACAAGTCGGCCACGCCCGCAGCGGGCTATAGCCACCTCACACAGCGGCCGCCGCCTCGGACGCAGGCCCCCGCCAGGCAGCCGTCAGCTCGGAGGCTGTCTCTGCCAGCCGACCCCCACGGATCGCCGCTCGCAGGCGGGCCACCAGCCGCTGGTAGAAGGTCAGGTTGTGGATCGAGGTCAAGATGGGCCCGAGCATCTCGCCGCCAAGAAAGAGATGGCGGAGATAACTGCGACTGTGCCGGCAGGCGACGCAGGGGCAGGCCTCCTCCAGCGGCCGCTGATCGCTGGCATGACAGGCATTCTTGAGCTTGACCGGGCCGGCAAAGGTGTAGGCCAGGGCCGTGCGACCACAGCGTGTGGGGAGCACGCAGTCGAACATATCGATGCCGGCGGCGACGGCCATCACGATGTCCGCTGGCTGCCCGACGCCCATCAGGTAGCGAGGCCGGTCGGCCGGCAGCCAGGGCGTCGTGGCGACGAGCGCATCCCGCATCGCCTCGGGGCCTTCCCCCACCGAAAGCCCGCCGACGGCATAGCCGGGGAAACCCAGCCGGACGAGCCCTTCAGCGCTCTCCTGCCGCAGCTCCGGGTCGAGGCCGCCCTGCACGATCCCGAATACCGCCTGCTCGGGCCGGCGGCGGGCAGCCAGGCACCGCTCGGCCCAGCGGAGCGACCGCCGCATCGCATCGGCCACGATCGCCCGTTCATTGGGCAGGGCGACCACGTGATCGAGCTGCATCGCGATGTCGGCCCCGATCGCTTCCTGGATCCGGATCGCCTCCTCGGGCGAGAGCGAGACAGCCGCCCCGTCGAGATGGGAGCGAAAGAAGGCCCCCTCGTCGGTCACCTTCACCTGGTCGGCGAGACTGAAGACCTGAAAGCCGCCCGAGTCGGTGAGCGTTGGCCCGTCCCAGCCCATGAAGCGAGCCAGCCCGCCGCCCGCCGCCACGATCGCCTCGCCGGGCCGCAGATGGAGGTGGTACGTGTTGGACAGGATCATCCCCGCCCCGGTCGCAGCCACCCGCCCGATGTCGACTCCCTTGACGGTCGCGGCCGTGGCGACCGGCATGAAGAGCGGCGTCGGCACGCTGCCGTGGGGCGTCGTGAGCACGCCCGCCCGGGCGGTGCCGTCGGTCGCCTCGAGCGTGAACGAAAATCCCGGTTGCATTCGGGCAACCTACCGCGGCCAGCGGCCCGGAGCCAAGGGGCTGGGATGGCCCAACGGCCCGCAGTCCCCCCGGCTCGCGTTCGAGCGGGAACCTGGCGTGCAAGCCCGATGCGTTTTGGTCCGCGACGCCGGGCTCAGGGTTGTGAAAATCTTTTTGGGCTGCCGGGGACCGGTTTTGCCCAATGGCCCGCAGTCCCCCCGGCTCGCGCCGGGGGGCTTTTATTGCGTCAACGCGCGAAATACGGGTTCGCGAGGGGTGAGCCCGTGCCAGTCGAGCGGCGTAGAAATCCGAG
>CALGAS010000215.1 GCA_937959175.1 uncultured bacterium
ATGGATCACCATCCCGTTGAATCGCTGGCCCGGCAGGTCATAGCTGCCGACGTGGACAACCCTCATGCTTCTGCCTGCTTCGTGCCTTCATAATCCGCCCGCAGGGTGGATGGCTGGTTGCCGCCAAGGGGGCCTCGCGTCGCCCATATTGTCATCACGATCCAGCACCACCGATGGCTGCATTGGCTTCAAGTGTTTCCCATCGCTCATAGGCCGCGGCGAGGTCGGCCTCGAGGGCTTTGAGCTCCCGCTGTGGTGCCGCAATCAGATCGGCTGGCTGTTGGTAAAACGCGGGGTCGGCGAGTCGGGCGTGCAACGTGCTGACCTGCGCTTCGAGCTGCTCGATCCTGCCGGGGAGCTGGTCGAGTTCTCGTTGATCTTTGTAACTGAGCTTCTTCTTCACGGTCGCTGCAGGGGGCGGGGCTGCTGCCGACGGCATGGCCTTTGCCGGCGCGGGCCCGGCAGATTGGTTTTTCCTGGCCGGGCTGACTGTGGCCTCCTGCTGCCAGTCGCGATAGCCGCCGACGTATTCGCCGATCCCGTCGGCCTCGAACACGATCACGCTCGAAACGACGTTGTCGAGAAACTCACGGTCGTGGCTGACCACCAGCACCGTGCCAGCGAAGGCGGCCAGCCGTTCTTCGAGCAGTTCCAGGGTCTCGAGGTCGAGGTCATTGGTCGGCTCGTCGAGCACGAGCAGGTTGGCCGGCTGGGTGAACAGCTTCGCCAGCAGGAGCCGATGCCGCTCGCCCCCGGAGAGCACCTTGACGGGCAGCCGCAGCCGCTCGGGGGCGAACAGGAAGTCCTGCAGGTAGCCGACCAGATGCCGCTTCCTGCCGTCGACCTCGACGAAGTCGCTGCCCTCGTTGATCTGCTCGAGAATCGGCCGCTCCGGGTCGAGCTGGACGCGGAGCTGGTCGAAATAAGCGATCTGCAGATTCGTGCCGGTGCGGACAGAGCCCTGCTGCGGGCTGAGTCTGCCGAGCAGGAGTTTCAGGAGGGTGGTCTTGCCCGCGCCGTTGGGGCCGACGATCCCCACACGGTCGCCGCGGAGGATCGTGGTCGAGAAGTCCTCGACGATCCGCGTGTCACCGTAGGCGAACGAGATCTTCTTGGCTTCGCAGACGAGCGTGCCGCTGCGGGCGGCCTCTTGGATCGTGATCGCCGCTTTGCCTTCGATGCTGCGGCGGCGGCTGCGTTCCTCCCGCATCGCCTCGAGCGCCCGGACGCGGCCCTCGTTGCGGGTGCGGCGGGCCTTGATGCCCTTGCGGATCCAGACTTCTTCCTGGGCAAGCTTCTTATCGAAGAGGGCATTCTGCTTTTCTTCCGCGTTAAGCATTTCGGCTTTCCGAACCAGAAACGTGTCATAGTCGCACGACCAGTCGGAGAGCTGGCCGCGGTCAAGCTCCCAGATGCGGCTGGCCAGGCGGCGGAGAAAGCTGCGGTCGTGGGTGATGAACAGGAGCGTGCCCCGCCAGCTGGCCAGAAACCGCTCCAGCCACGCGATTGCCTCCAGATCGAGATGGTTGGTCGGCTCGTCGAGGAGAAGCATGTCGGGCTCGGTGACGACCGCCCGGGCCAGCAAAACCCGCCGCTTGCGGCCAGCTGAGAGCGCGGAAAACTCCGCGGCCCCATCGAGGCCCATCGGTTCGATCGTTTTATTGACCAGCGGATCGACATCCCAGGCCTCGAGCACGCCGCCAGCCACACGACCGGCAAGCGCCGCACTGACGATTTCCCGCACCGTGCCGGTCAGCTCGTCAGGCACATCCTGCGGCAGGAGAGCCACGGAGCTGCCCGAGGCCAGGACGCATGCTCCTGCGTCAGGCTCGATCTGGCCGGCCAGCAGCTTCAGCAGCGTGGTCTTCCCGGCCCCGTTGCGGCCGAGCAGGCCGATTCGCTCGCCTCCCTCAATCTGCTTGGTGAGATGATCGAGGACGGCGACTCCCCGGAAGCCGATCGAAACGTCATCGAGGGAGACCAGAGGCATGTACTGTCGCGGGGTTGGCGGAAAGCGAGGCCGGGCCGCGAAGCCGCGGCCGGCCGCTGGGGTGTCGATCTGTCGTTTTATTGTTCGAGGTTTCCGGGAAAAACGCCAACGGGCCTTCCTCCCGGCCGCCGCCCGCGGCACTCCTCTGCGGTGGCCCCCCGCCGCGTGGTGTAGAACCTGACGCCGCGTCCATGCCAGCCATCAGTGATCCACCGGGCGAGTGCTCGATGAAACCGACGATTCTGCGGGCCGAGGCGATGACCGCCGATGGTCGGCGGATGACCCTCCACGAGCACGACGGGGCATTTCAGATCAGCATCGCCGGCGTGCCGCTGATGTCCACCCGCCAGCACCACTCCGAACGGCGGCTGGCTGAGGTGGCCTGCGATCATCTTCGCAGCCGCCCCGCTCCGCGGCTGCTGATCGGCGGGCTCGGCCTGGGCTTCACGCTCACGGCAGCCCTCGAGCGGCTCGGGCCGGAGGCGAGGGTGACCGTCGCGGAGTTGTTGCCCGCGGTGATCGAATGGAACCGCAATCCCGATTACGGCCTCGCGGGCAGTGTGCTCGACGACCCGCGGGTGGAACTTGTCGTCGGCGATGTCGCGGCCGTGATCCGTCCGCGACGGGCTGGGTTCGACGCGATCCTCCTCGATGTCGACAACGGTGCCAGCGGGCTCACCACAGCCTCAAACCGCGAACTCTACCGGGCCAGAAGCCTGCAACGAGCCACCGCCGCGCTGCGACCGGGCGGCTGCCTGGTGGTCTGGTCGGCTGACGACGACCCCATCTTTGTCGAGCGGATGGAGGAGGCAGGTTTTACGGTGACCACTGAGCGGGTGGCCGCCTACCCTGGCGGCAAACTCTTCAACTGGCTGTTTGTCGGTGTCTGCTAGGCCCGCGATCCAGAGACCGCCGAACCGCGATCACGAGCCGCGGGGCATTGCCGGCCGGCGACCGGTGAGGAGGATCGCCGCCGCCGTCGCGGCGACCGCCGTGACGCCGCGGATCACCGCCTCGACCTGCCGGCTCCGCCGCCGACCCGTCGCGCACCAGCTGGCGAAGTGCTCGCAGTTGTCGATCACCGGACAGTAGCCCTCGCGGCCGACGTGGGCGACCGCCCGGGCGACGATCTCCTCCGGGGGAAAGACGGACGGCGGGTCGAGCACCAGTTCGACGGCCTCGCCGTCGGCAAACTCCTCGCGGCTCGTCCGCACCACCACCCCGCCGCCGAAGGGACGGCGGAAGTCGTGCGGCCGGGCGTGGACGACCGTGCCGTCGCCGAGGTCGATGCCGTGATGCCGGTAGGCCACGAGACTGCCTACCAGCCGCCGCACCGCCAGTCGATCACCTCGTGCCATCTCGCTCGCTCCTCACGGTAAGAGTGTACGCGACCCGAGGTGAATCGGTTTGGCACCCGGTCGAGCGGCAGTGCCGCCGCGACCCTGCTTCCGGCCGCCGGCCGGTCCCGTTCAGACCACCACGCCGGCGATCGCGGCCGAGAGGGCCGTGGCAAGGGTGGCCACCGCGAGGGCCCTGAGGCCCAGCCGGGCCAGGTCGCTTCGCCGCTCGGGCACCAGGGCCCCGATCCCGCCGACCTGGATGCCGATGCTCGAGAGATTGGCAAAGCTGCACATCGCGATCGTGGCGAGCATCGCCGCCTTCTCGCCGAGGCCACTCCCGCGGACGAGCTTCCCGAGCTCCTCATAGGCCACCGCCTCGTTGGTCACCGTCCGCAGGCCGAGCAGGCCCCCGACGGTGCCGCACTCGCTCCAGGGCACACCGATCAGCCAGGCCAGCGGCGCGAGCAGCCAGCCGAGGATCTTCTGGACGGAGAAGTCGGGGTCGCCCAGCAGGCCGCCGAGCGAGCCGAGGCCGAGGTTGACGAGCGTCACCAGGGCGATGAAGGCGATCAGGATCGCCCCGACGTTGACCGCCAGCATCAGCCCGTCGCGGGTGCCGCGAGCGGCGGCGTCGATCAGGTTGGCATCGGGCCGCTCGTCGTCGAGGGCGAGGCGGCCGAGCGTCTCGGGGGTGCCGGTCTCGGGGATCACGATCTTGGCCAGGTAGATCGTCGCCGGGAAGGTCATCAGGATCGCCGCCAAGAGACTGCGGGAGGCCGATTCCCGGATCGCCTCGTCGCCGCCGCCGATGAAGCCGATGTAGGCGGCGAGCATCCCGCCGGAGACGAGCCCCATGCCGCTGGTCATCACGACAAGCAGTTCCGAACGGGTCAGCCGGGCCAGGTAAGGGCGGATCGTGAGCGGAGCTTCGGTCTGGCCGAGGAAGATTGAGGCGGCGGCATTGAGGGTCTCGGCGCCGCTCGAGCCGAGCACGCGGCTGGTCACCCAGGCGACGCCGCGGATCACCAGCTGCATGATCCCGAGGTGATAGAGCACGGCAAAGAGGGCCGCCACGAACACGATCGTGGGCAGGACCTGGAAGGCGAACACGAACCCGACCGGCCCGTCGGAGGCGACGAGCTTCTCGCCAAACAGGAACCGCGCCCCTTCCAGGGCGCAGGCGAGGATCGAGTTGACCCAGGCCGCGGCGGCGTCGAGCACGCTTCGGCCGGCGGCGCTGCGAAGCAGGGCGACGCCCAGCCCGATTTGCAGCGCGAGCCCGCCGAGCACCATCCGGGGTGAAATCGCCTTTCGATTGTCGGAGATCGCCCAGGCGAGCCCGAGGATCGCGACCACGCCGGCCAGGCCTTGGAATCGAGTCAGGTCATCCATGCGAGCCACTTCAGGGTACAAGACAAGTCGGGCACCAGAGTAGCGGAGGACCGGGGAGGGAGTTGGGGTTTTGGGTGGTGGACCGCGGGATCGCGGGCGAAGTTCCGTGGATTGTTGTGTGTGCGATCGCGGATTGGGCGTGGTGGTGGTGAACGGTTTGTGGGTATCGGGGACCGGAAAAGCCCAACGGCCCGCCGTCCCCCCGGCTCGCGCCGGGGGGCTTCTATGG
>CALGAS010000216.1 GCA_937959175.1 uncultured bacterium
GCTTCGCCATCCTGGCTGCGCTCGGTTTCCCAACGCCGGCTCGCTCGGCACGGGCCACCCCTCACGCACCCGGATTCCGGCCCCCCCCTACGCCCGCCGCTGCCTCCCTACGCCCGCCGCCGCGCTCGAATCGCGAGCAGCCCCGCCAGCACGCCCGCCGCCGGCAGCCACGCCCCGGGCTCCGGCACAGCGGCCGCCGCGAGCGTGGTTTCCGTTGGCGCGGCTGCGAAATAACTGCCCTGGCCGTACGCCCCGGCGTCGAGCAGGGCGAGGATGTCGAAGAGGTTTGTCACCCCGTCGTAGTTGAAGTCGCCCCGGCTCCAGTCCGCCTCGGCCTGGGTGTTGTAGACGCCGGAGTTCGCAATCGCGAGCACGTCAAAGAGATCGACCACGCCGTCGAGGTCGGTGTCGCCGGCCGCAGCAAACGAAACCCGGAACCCGCCGCTTCCGTCGGCCAGATAGCCGACCGTGCGGGTTCCGGCCGAGGCGGCCGCCGCCGCCGAGGTGATGCCCGTGGCCCCGTCCCAGGAGCCGTCGCCGCGGCCGGCCAGAATGTCAGCCACCAACTCCGCCTCCGTGAGGCTGCCCGGCTGAATCGCGATCTCGCCGCCGCCCAGGTCGAGGCGGCCGCCGCCGGCCGCCTCGTCGAACTCGAGTCCCGCCACCGCGATCGTCACCCGGGCCGCGGCGGGCAGTTCGACCAGGCCGCCGGGGCCTACGACCAGCGATGTGCCGCCGGCCAGGCCGCCGGCGTTGATTGCCAGCGTCTCGATTCCCGCCGCCGCGTTCACCGCCAGCGTCGCGGCGGCGAGCGTGCCGCCGGCGAGCGTCACCCGCGGTGCCCGGATCGTCGTGCCCGGGGCCGCCGCCAGCGTCGCCCCGCTGCCGACGGTCACCTCGCTGGCAGCCACCGCGTCGGCCGCGACGACCTCAAGCGTGCCAGCCGCCACCGTCGTCGGGCCGGAATAGCCGGCCGCCGCGTCGAGCACGAGCGTGCCCCCGCCGGCCTTGGTCAGCGAGCCGGCCACGGCAATCCGCGGATCGGCGTCTTGCGATTCGCTCGCCCCGGCGGCGACCTCCACGAGAATCGGCCCGAGCGTGGCGGCCATCCCCGCGTCCCGGAGGGCCACCACCCCGGCGACATCGAGATTCGGCCGGTCGCCCAGATCGAGCCCAGCCGGCCCCTCGTAGCCGGCCAAAAGCTCTGAGAGATCGGCCAGGCCCACGGCGGTGTCGAGCGTGACGTTGCCAGGCGCCCAGCCGCCGGTCGCCCCATAGCCGGAAACGAGCGTCTCGAGGTCGCCCTGACCAACCGTGCCGTCCAGGTCCAAGTCGCCAAACCGCGTCTCGAAGAGCCCCTCGACCAGGCTCGTCAGGTCACCGGCGTCGAGCACACCGTCGGCGTTGATGTCGTCGGTCCAGCGGTCGACCGAAAGCCCGGGATTCACGATCCGACCGCGGAGCAGGTCGATGTCGGCCGGCCCCGCCCCGCCGCTGCCACTGAGATCGGCCCGCCGTCGCAGCATTCCCGTCACCGCCGCCTCGACTGTCGGGCCCGCACCACCGGCGGTGAGCGTGCCCCGCAGGCCGAGCATGTCGGCGGTGTTGACCAGCCCGTCGCCGTCGAGGTCGCCCGCCGGGTTGAACTGCTCGTCGCGGCTGAGCACCACCGTCTCGAAAGCCTCGACGTCGGCGGCGGTGAAGCCCCCGTCGAAGTCGAGGTCGCCGAGCCCCCGGCCGATCGAGGTGGCGGCGGCCAGTCCCGGAATCCGCCGGATCGAGCGATTGCCGGTGATCTCGGTGGTCACGACTGTGGCGACCAGATTGCCGCTCATCACGTCGGCCGCCTGGAAGCTGAACAGGTCGCGGTCGATCTGCTCAGCGGCGGTCGAGCCGCTCACCAGGGCGAGAACCTCGCTGTCATCGAGGCCGGCCGGCAGGTTCCAGAGCACGTCCACCGAGTCGGCCGTCAGGTCGTCGCTGCGGATCAGCAGGTCGCGGGCGTCGGCGACGCCGCCGATCTCCTCGAAGCCGGCCAGGCTCGCCTCCGGCGGGAGCCGGTCGACGTAGATCGTCTGCCGGAAATCGGTGAAGACCTCACTCTCCCCGGCCCCCTGATTGCGAAAGGCCCGCACCGTCACGTAGTGGTAGCCCTCGGCCAGCTCGGTCGCGTCGATCGCCTGGGCGTAGCGGCCCGCCCCGCTCTGGGCCGGGTCAGGGTCGTAGCCCGGCTCGTTGACCGTCGTGAACGCCTCGAAGCCGTAGCGGGTCGCGTTGGCCGCCGCGCTCGAGGCGTAGTCGACCTGGCCGTTGCCGTTGAGGTCCATTCCCTCGTTGAACCGGAACAGGGCCGAGGCCCCGTCGGCGAAGGTGTCGTGGAAGCCATCGGCGAGGACCACCTTCTCGGTGTCGAGCGAGAGGGTGAAGGCGTCGGCGGTGACGACGTCGATCGCCGAGAGCCGGGCGGAGCTATTGGTGGCGGGCGTCGGGGTCTCGCCGGCGATCGTCTGGGCGACCGCCGAGATCCCGACCGTGCCGACCGGGCGGGGCAGGCCATACATCACGTAGCCGCGGCCGTGGGTCCCGCCGTTGACGTTCTGGTTGCGGGGGATCCGCATCGTGACGCTGCCGCCGGAGCCGACGGTGACGAGCTCGGGGATCTGGCCGAGCGGGTCGACCTCGGAATCGGCGGCGTTGCCGGTCAGTTCGATCAGCCGGGTGCCGGGGGCGAAGCTGCTGCCCATCGTCCGCTCGTCGAAGCTGGTGATCCCGGCCCCGGTCGTGTCGGAGCTGAGGCCGACGAGCATCGAGCCCTCCCGCTCATAGGCGTAGACGTTGCTGAAGCCGCCACTGCCCCCGCCGTCGATCCACCGCTCCTGAAAATCGCCCCTGCCGTAGGCGTTTCGAATCTCGACCAGGTCGGTGATGATCGAGCCGTACTGGCCGCCCAGGGCGTCGCCCCGGCCGTCCTTGAGGAAGAACTGCGTGTTGCCCGTGCGGTCGAAATCGTTGCCGCGGAGGTAGACGTAGGCATTGCCCGGGCGGGTCAGAATCCAGGCGTGGGCGACGTTCGAGAGATGCACGCCCCCCTCGTCGTGGTTGCCGACGAAGCCGATCGACTGGGAGCCGTTGTTGGCCAGGCCGTCGTCGCGGGCGTCCTGGGAGGCGTTGCGAATGTTGTACCAGTTGTTGCTGCCGGCATTGGCCGAGAGGTTCTCCCGCATCGCGTACCACATTGGAAAGTCGAGCACGTCGCGATTGGGGTCGGTCGTGTCGCCCGGGGCGGCCGACGTGCGAACGAAGGTCTGGAGGAAGTTGGGATCGCCGTTGAAGACCTCCTGGAACTGGAAAACCGAGCGGGCAGTGCCGTCGAGGTTGGTGCGAGGGTTCGCCCCGGCGACGGCCCGGTCGACCAGCCGGGGCACGTCGACCTGCGTCGGGTTGTAGGGATCACCACCCGCGCCGAGCGGCACGTGCCGGGCGGCATCGACCCGCAGTCCGTCGACGCCGACATCCTGCACCAGCCACTGGGCATACCGCATCATCGTCTCGCCGACCCCCTCGGCCACCGGGTCGCCGGCGGTCGGATCGGCGGTGTTGAAGTCGTAGACGGTGTAGGCGACGCCTCCGTCGACCACGGTCCGGGCGGGCCCGTCCTGATCGGGATAAAAGCGGCGATTAGCCTCGGTGGGCGTGTTGGCCTGGCGGAGGATCGTGCTGGGAATAGCCCGGCCGGCGGCGTCGGTGGTGGCCGTCGGCACGGCCCAGGCATCGGCCGCCTGGGGCACGTTGGCGGCGAAGCCGGGAACGGGATTGCGGACGAACTCGTTGGGGTTGCTGGCGGTGAAGTTGAGGGTGACCAGCCGGGCCAGGCGAAACTGGTATTCGAAGGCGGGGTCGCCCTGCGGAGCGTCGGACGGCGCGCGGTAGGTGTCGCCATCCTGCTGGCCGGGCAGGCTGAGCTCGAAGCCGGGGTAGTCGTAGCGATCCTGGACGTAGGGCCCGGGCGAGTTGCCCGGGAAGAGGTCGAAGCTGCCGACGTGGTGGTGGACGTAGTCGACGTAGACGCTGCCGCCGGTCCGCTGGGCCTCACGGATCACCCGGCGGTAGCCGAGCTCGGTGCCGTACAGCGTCGTGTCGCGGGGGCCGCCGAGATCGAAGCGGTCGTAGATGTCGTAGCCGATCCCGCCGCCGGCCTCGGTGTAGAGGGCCCGCCCGGGGGGCGGCGTCCAGAGCCCGCCATAGCCCGCCGCGTGGAAGTCGGCCGTCCGCCGCTCGATCGTGTCCCAGCTCGACTCGAACCACTGGAGAATGACCGGGGCCGAGACGTTCTGGGCCGCCGCGGGGCAGGGGAGGGCGGCCGCCAGCAACAGTGAGCCAGCCGCCGCAACCAGGCCAGAAAACCTTCGCATCGCAGCTATATCCTCCCGAATTCAGTCACCAAGACCTCGCCGCCGCCAGTCAACGGTAGCGGGCTTTTGCCCGGGCAGCAATGAAAAATGCGGGCTCTCCAAGGCATTTTTGGGCCGTCGTGGGCAGCGGGGCCAATCGCGGGACGCGACCTCCCTCGCCAGAAGGGATGAGCCGCCAGTTGACGAGCAGGCCCCGAGGGCGATATTCTCTCCCCGTGACTGATTGGTTCTGGGCGTGCAGCCCAGGGGGGGTCGGGCGACACAGCCCTGCCGCAGAGGCGATCTGATTTCCAATATCCTGGAGTGTTCGTCATGGCATATGCATACCGCAGATGGTCGATTCGGAACGCAGCGGTCGCCGCAGCGGCGGTCGCCTTGGTGTCGGCTGCCGGGATCGCTTCGGCCGCCACGGTCTACTCGAGCGTTGGCAACGGCGAGTCGGGGTTCGGCGGGGTGCTGGGCACCGGCACGATCTCGATCGACAGCGAAACCGACGGCTCGTTGGACTTTACATTCACCAAGGGGACCGGTGGCTTATTCGATGCGGTTGTGATCTATCTGGAGGCAGGGTCAGCCCAGGGATACACCTCGACGGCCAACTTCGATGACGACGCTGATCCGCTCCGCCAAGCGATCTCCGGCTTTGATGGTACCAATCGCAGCATTCTGAACTTCAATGGCACCAGCGGCCTGTCGCCGAACTACGCCATCGCTTTTGACCAGACCTTCGGCGGACTTTGGCAACTTGTCGAGAACGGGGGTGCGAACTCACTGCCGTTTGTGACGAGCGTCAATCTCACTCCCACAGGCACCACGACGAGTTCCACCTACACGTTTTCACTCAATGCCTCTGATATTGGATTGACTCCAGGTTCCGGCGAGTCGTTCTCATTCGTCGCGACCTATCTCAACTCCGGCAACGTGTTTCGCTCCAACGAGGCTTTTGGGGGCGGCTTTGGTGCTAGCAACCCGGGTTACACCACTGTCACCATGTCCAATGCTCAAGTGGTGCAGACCGTCCCCGAGCCTGGAGTGCTCTTCCTGGCCGCCGCGATTCCGGCGGCTATCTCGTTCCGCTGTTTTGCTGCGCGGAGACGGCGGCAGAACTGATTCTCTGACGGGGCCCGTGGCCCGCCGGCCGGGACTTTCATGCCTCGACTTGCCATCGTCTTCATGATCGCTCTGGCCGGGGCGGCTGCCGCGGCGGCCTCCGCCCGGGCGTTCGGGCGGGCGCCGGCAGTCGACCTGCCCGCGACCAGCGACCCGGAGACCCGCTCGGCCTGGGTGCCCGACGCGGTCTTCTATCAGATCTTTCCGGAGCGGTTCGCCAATGGCGACCCCTCCAACGACCCGACCCGCGAGTCGCTTGAAGACGAGGTGCCCGAGTCGTGGCGGGTCTCCCCCTGGACCGGCGACTGGTATGCCCGTGACGCCTGGGAAACCGAGCTCGGTGGCGACTTCTTCGAGCACGGCGTCTTTCATCGCCGCTATGGCGGCGACCTGCAGGGGGTGATCGACCGGCTCGACTACCTCGAGCGGCTCGGCGTCACGGCGATCTACTTCAACCCGGTCTTCCACGCCCGCTCGCTCCACAAGTACGACGGCAGTTCCTTCCACCACGTCGACCCCCACTTCGGCCCCGACCCCGCCGGCGACCTGGCGATCATGGAGGAGGAGACCGCCGACCCGGCCACCTGGCAGTGGACGGCCGCCGACCGGCTGTTCCTCGAGCTGCTCGAGAAGGCCCACGCCCGCGGCATCCGAGTGGTGATCGACGGGGTCTTCAACCACACCGGCAAGGATTTTTTTGCGTTCCGCGACCTCCGCCGGCGGCAGGCCGACTCCCCCTACGCCAGCTGGTACGTCGTGACCGCTTACGACGATCCCGGCACCCCCGCCGATGAGTTTCGCTACGAGTCGTGGTGGGGCATCGACACGCTGCCGCTGTTTGCCGACACCGCCGACGGCGGCGATCTTCATCCCGGCCCCCGCGACTATATCTTTGCGATCACCCGCCGCTGGATGGATCCCGACGGCGACGGCGACCCGGCCGACGGAATCGATGGCTGGCGGCTCGACGTCGCCGGCGACGTGCCGAGCGGCTTCTGGCGGGACTGGAATGCCCACGTCCGGAAGCTCAACCCCGCCGCCTACACCGTCGCCGAGGAGTGGGGGGAGGCAGGCGAGTTCCTGGCCGCCACCGGCTTCGATGCCGTGATGAACTACCACGGCTTCGCCTTCCCGGTGAAGGGTTTTCTCATTGACGGCACGCTCGCTCCCAGCGGGGCCGTCGCCCAACTCGAGGAGCGGCTCGCCGGCCAGCCCCGCCGCGTCCAGGAGCGGATGCTGAACCTCGTCGACTCCCACGACACCGACCGGCTCGCCTCGATGATCGTTAACGGCGGGCGGGGGGGCTACGAGCAGGCCGAGCGGTTCGACTACGACATCGGCGTCTCCCCGCGGGGCACGCCCGACTACGACCTCCGCAAGCCGACCGCCGCCGAGCGGCGGATCCAGCGGATGGTCGCCCTGATGCAGCTCACCTTCCCGGGCGCCCCGATGATCTATTACGGCACCGAGGCGGGCATGTGGGGGGCCGACGACCCCTGCGACAGGATGCCGATGGTCTGGCCGGAGATGGCCTTTGCCCCGCAGCAGGCCGACCCCCGCGGCCGGCCCCGCCCGGCCGAGACGGTCGCCTTCGACCGATCGCTATTCGGGTTCTACCAAGCGGCGATCGCCCTTCGCCGCCAGCATCCGGCCCTCCGGCACGGCAGCCTCGAGTTCCTCGAGCCCGACGATGCCGCCGGCTTCCTGGGCTTCCGTCGCTCGCTCGACGGCGAGGTGCTGCTGGTCGGCTTCAACCGGGGCGAGTCCCCGCACGAGTGGTCGATCCCGCTGGCCGCCGGCCAGACCGCCCAGGAAATCTTCACCGCCTCAGGCGAGGCGGGGAAGGTGCAGGTCCGCACCGAGCAGGGGCGAGCCGTGGTGACGCTGCCGGGCCGCGAGGCGGTGGTCATCCGGCTGACTCACAGCGGCCCCGGCAGGCAAGCGGCACCGGCGGGGAAGGAGTGAGCGGCGGCGTGGGCAAGCTGCGCTGGGCCACCGTCATCCTCGCGGCTGCCGTCGGCTGCGGGCCGGCCGAGAACCGGCAGGTGATCACCCTCTGGCACCAGGTCCGGCCCGCGGAGCAGGCGTTCCTGCGGGAGGAGATCGACCGCTACGAGGCGGCCCACCCGGGCGTCACGATCCGGCCGCTCTACAAGGAGACGGAAGAACTCCGCAGCGGCTTCCAGGCGGCGGCCCTGGCCGGCGGGGGGCCCGACCTCGTCTATGGCCCCTCCGACGTGCTCGACACCTTCCAGACGATGGGCATCATCCAGGACCTCGGCCCCTGGTTTGCCGAAGAGGAGCAGGCCGAGTTCGTCGCCGGGGCGGTCACGATGCTCCCCTCCCGGACCGACCCCGGCCGGGAGGAGCTCGTCCAGGTCGGCGACCGCTTCGGCAACCACCTGGCGCTGGTCTACAACCGCAACCTCCTGCCCGAACCGCCGACGACGACCGCCGAGCTGGTTGCGATGGCAGCGGAGCAGACGGTCGATACCGACGGCGACGGCCGCACCGACCGCTACGGCCTGGTCTGGAACTTCACCGAGCCCTTCTTTGCGATTCCCTTCCTGACCGGTTACGGCGGCTGGGTGTTTGCCGAGCCCGAGGCTTCGCCGCCACTGCCAGCCCTCGACACGCCGGAGATGGCTGCCGGCCTGGCCTTCATCCGGGAGCTCCAGGACGAGCACCGTGTCGCCCCGGCCAACTGCGATTACGAACTGGCCGACTCGCTTTTCAAGACCGGCCGGGCGGCGATGATCATCAACGGCGACTGGAGCTGGTCGGACTACCTGGCCGAGCCGGGAATCGACGCGGCGGTCGCCGTCCTGCCGGTCGTCGACGCCACCGGCCTGCCGATGGGGCCGATGGTCGCCCCCAAGGGCTACTCGCTCAACGTCAACGCAACGGGCCCGCGGGCCGACGCGGCCGCCGAGTTCATCCGCCACATGACCAGCGAGCCGGTCCAGCGGCGGCTCGTGCAGACCCTCCGGATGCTGCCGGCCCGCCGGGCCGCCTGGGACGATCCCGTCTTCGCCGACGACCCCACGCTCGCCGCCTCCCGGGCCCAGCTCGAAAACGGCCGGCTGATGCCGGTGGCTGCGGAGTTGCGGGCCGTCTGGGACGGGATGCGGCCGAGCTACCAGGGGCTCCTGGCCGGCACGCTCGAGCCGGCCGGGGCGGCCGCCGGGATGCAGGCCGACGCCACGCGGTTCATCGACCTCATGCATCGCCAGCTCGAGCCGGGGCCGGCGGTGCTCGCGCTCAAGGTGCTCGCGGGCCTCGGCCTGCTCGCCCTGCTCGTCTGGCAGTGGCCGGCGATCCTCGGCCTGGTCGCCGACTGGCGGCGGAACCCGACGGCCTACTGGTTCTCGCTGCCGGCGATGGCGGTGATCGTGGCGGTGATCGTCTATCCGTTTTTCTACAACCTCGTCCTCTCGCTGTCCGACATGTCGCTGGCGAGGTTTCGGGACTGGCGGGTGGTCGGCCTCCAGAACTACGCCGAGGTGCTTGGCGACACCACGCTCTGGGGCCCCTGGGGGGTGTTCGTCAAGACAGTCGTCTGGACGGTCGTCAACGTCGTCTGCCACGTCGCGATCGGCGTCCTCCTGGCGGTGGCGATCAACGGCCCGATCCGTGGCAAGGCGATCTACCGGACGCTCCTGATCATCCCCTGGGCGGTGCCGGCCTATATCACGGCCCTGACCTGGCGGGGGATGTTCGACTACGAATACGGCGCCGTGAACCTCCTGCTCGGCCGGCTCTTCGGCGGGGAGCCGATCAACTGGCTGGGCGAGCCGCTGCGGGCCTTCGAGGCCTGCGTGGTGGCCAACGTCTGGCTCGGCTTTCCGTTCATGATGGTGATCGCCCTGGGGGGCCTGCAGGGGATTCCCCAGGAACTCTACGAGGCCGCCCGCATCGACCGAGCCGGCCGCTGGCGGCAGTTCTGGCACATCACGCTGCCGCTCCTCAAGCCGGTGCTCCTCCCGGCCGCCACCCTGGGGGCGATCTGGACCTTCAACAACCTGAACGTCATCTGGCTGGTCTCCAACGGCGGCGAGCCGCAGGACAAGACCCACATCCTCGTCTCCTACGTCTACAAGTCGGTCTTCAATCTCTACCGGTACGGCTACGGGGCGGCCCTCTCCACGGTGATGTTCCTGATCCTGCTGGTCTTCTCGCTCGTCTTCCTCCACCGCACCCGGGCCACGGAGACCGCCTTCGGGTGACGGCGTCATGAGGCTCATCGGAACATTTCAGCGGTCACCGTGGTGGGTCGGGCTTGCCCGTGCCATCTCGCCGGACGCTCACTTCGAGCATCCTGCTCTCCGCTCGCTCGATGCTGGCCTCGCTCCCGCCATCCTGGCTTCGCTCGGCCAGCAACGCCGGCTCGATTGGCACGGGCAACCCCTCCAATCGGCGATACTCCCATAAGGCCCAGTCATGAAAGAGCCCCGCCTGATATCGCTCGCACGGCACGCCGTGCTGATCGTCTTCTCGGCGATCGCGGTCTACCCGGCCCTCAACGTGCTCTCGATCTCGCTGCGGCCGGGGAACCGGCTGCGGAGCACCGACCTGGCGATCATCCCGACCGACTGGACGCTGACCAGCTACGTCGAGCTGTTCACCGAGCAGCCCTTCCTGACGTGGCTCGGCAACTCGCTGCTCGTCTCGGGGCTCGTCACGCTCACCGGCGTCGCCCTCGCCTCGATCGCCGGCTACGCCTTCAGCCGCTACTCGTTCACCGGCCGACGGGCGATGATGCTGGCGATCCTCACGACCCAGATGTTTCCAGCAACGATGCTCCTCCTCCCGCTCTACATCCTGATCGCCCGGCTCGGCCTGGTGAACACCTACCTCGGCCTGCTCGTCTTCTATACCTCGACCGCCTTGCCGTTTTGCGTCTGGCAGATGAAAGGCTTCTACGACACGATTCCTGCCTCGCTCGAGGAGGCTGCCCGGATCGACGGCTGCTCGCGGGCGGCGGCCTTTTGGCGGGTGATCCTGCCGCTGGCGGCGCCGGGGCTCGTGATCACGGCCCTGTTCAGCTTCATGACGGCCTGGAGCGAATACATCGTGGCCGCCCAGGTGATGCAGGACGAGGCGATGTTCACGCTGCCGCTGGGGATCAAGGGCTTCCAGGCGAGCCTCTCCTCGCAGTGGGGCCTCTACGCCGCCGCCTCGCTGCTGGTGAGCGTGCCAGTCGTGGTTTTGTTTCTGTCGCTGAGCCGCTATCTCGTCAGCGGGCTAACCCTCGGCAGCGTCAAGGAGTGAGGCGGGCGACCGCCCGAGACCGATGGCCACCGTCGAGCTTCGCCACGTCGAGAAGACGTATCCCAACGGCTATCAGGCCGTCCGCGAGGTCTCGATCGAGATTGCCGACGGGGAGTTTCTCGTACTGGTCGGCCCTTCGGGCTGCGGCAAGTCGACGACGCTGCGGATGGTGGCGGGGCTGGAGGCGATCTCCGGCGGCGAGATCGCGATCGACGGGCGGGTGGTCAACGACCTCGAGCCGGGCGACCGCGACATCGCGATGGTCTTTCAGAACTACGCGCTCTATCCCCACATGACCGTCGCCGACAACATGGCCTTCGGCCTCAAGATGCGGAAGGTGCCTCGGGCCGAGATCGAACGGCGGGTGAAGGAGGCGGCGGAAATCCTGGCGATCGGGCCGCTGCTGACGCGGCGGCCCCGTGAACTCTCCGGCGGCCAGCGGCAGCGGGTCGCCCTCGGCCGGGCGATCGTCCGCGAGCCGAAGGTCTTTCTCTTCGACGAGCCGCTTTCCAACCTTGACGCCAAGCTCCGCGTCCAGACCCGGGCCGAGATCGCCCGCCTCCACAGGCGGCTGGCCTCAACCGTGATCTACGTCACCCACGACCAGGTCGAGGCGATGACCCTCGGCGACCGGATCGCCGTGATGAACCATGGCGTCGTCCAGCAGATCGCCCCGCCGCTGGAGATTTACCGCCGGCCAGCCAACCGGTTCGTGGCCGCGTTCGTCGGCTCCCCGGCGATGAACTTCTTCCCCGGCCGGATCGCCGAGGGAATCTTCGAGGCAGCCTGCGGCCGGAAACTGCCGCTGGGGAGTTCGGCAGGCCTGCCGGACGGCCCGGCGGTCCTCGGCGTGCGGCCGGAGGACTTTCGGGTCGTGACCGGGGGAGAGGAGACTGCGTTTCTCGAGGTCACGCTGGACGTCGTCGAGCACATGGGCCCCGAGACGATGGCCCATTTCCGAGTCGACGGGCAGGATCACGTCGTCCGGCTCGACGCCGCCGCCGCGGCTCAGCCGGGGGACGCCGTCTCGCTCGGCGTGCAGCCAGAGGGGCTGCATCTCTTCGCGGCCGACGACGCCGGCCGGCGGCTCAACTGACGCCGGGAAAAGGGGACTGGCTGGAAAAGGGGACTGGCTCCGAGCGAAGCGAGGTGCCTGTACCCTTTTCCAACTCGAGGACCCGCAGAAACACGGGCCCACCCCGAAGCCCGCGCGAGGTCCGCGTTCACCCAGCCGCGAGCAGCTCTCGCACGAGTTCCAGCGGCAGCCCGACGACGTTGGACGGGCTGCCCGCCACGAGCTCCAGCGGGACATGCCCGTCCTGGAAGCCGCAGGCGCCCGCCTTGCCCCGCCAGAGACCGGTCGCGAGATATCTCGCGATGAAGGCGGCGTCGAGCGGCGGCATCAAGAGCCTGCTCTCGGCATGAGCGGTGCGGGGCTCAGCCTGACCATCTGCCGCATCGACCCGCCAGAGGCAGACGCCCGAGACCACCCGGTGATGCCGGCCGGAGAGGGCCTCGAGCATTCGGCGGGCGTCGGCCTCATCGGCCGGCTTGCCCAGCGGCAGGCCGTCGACCTCGCTGAGCGTGTCGCAGGCGAGCACGAGCCCCCGGGCCCCGGCAGCGATCACAGCCGCCGCCTTGGCGACTGCCAGCCGGGTCACAAACGCCTCGAGCGACTCTCCGGCCCCCCGAGGGGCCGCCTCCGCCTCAGCCGCCTCAGGTGGGGGCATGATCTCCAGGTCCCAGCCCTCGGCCCGGGCCAGTTCGGCCCGCCGGGGCGACCCGCTTGCCAGCACGATCCGGAGGGGGGAGTCTTGGGGCATGATGCGGCAACCAGATCAGGAGACGATTCGGATCCTCTTCGAGGATGACCATCTGATCGCCCTGGTCAAGCCGGCCGGCCTGATCACGGCGAACGCGCCGGCTGGCAAGCCGAGCCTCTTCACCTGGCTGAAGGACCATGTCGGCGGTGGCTTCATCGGCATTGTCAGCCGGCTCGATGCGCCAGTCTCCGGCGTTGTGGTGGCCGCCAAGAATCCAGCCACCGCGGCAGGCCTGGCCGAGCAGTTCCGGGATCGCGCCGTTGGCAAGGCATACGCGGCGGTGGTGACAGGACGCTTTCCCGCGGCGGTCGACACGTGGATCGTGTGGGAGGAGGACCTCTTCTGGGATCCGAGCCAGCGGAAGGCGGGCGTTGCCGGTGACGGCCGCCCGGAAGTGGCCCGGCGTGGCACGAGGGCAGGGCAGGGCGGCTCTGGCCGGTCAGGTGGGTCGCGAAGCCAGCCGGCGGCTGCCCAGCGGGCGATCACGCGGGCCTGCGTCACCCGCCGGGCGGGCGAGGTATCGCTGGTCGCGCTCGAGCCCCTGACCGGTCGGCGGCATCAGCTGCGGGTGCAGCTGGCCAGTCGCGGCTGTCCAATCGTGGGCGACCGGCTCTACGGCAGCCGGCTTCCCTTTGGGATCCCGGGCGGCATCGCCCTCCGAGCGGTCCGGCTGATGGTCACTCATCCCGTCAGTGGGGAACAACTCGTCTGGGAGGCCGCCTGCCGGCCCGTCTGGGAGGCTGCGTTTCCCAGCCTGTTTTGTCGATCGGAATCGGGCGGTCAGGGCTGAGGCCGCGGCCGTCACCGACCGCGAGGTCGCCGTACCCCGTTGCGGCATTGGTAGACTTGGGATCGATGAGCGGTTCACCCGAAAAACTCGCCGCCGGCCCTTCCGTTCCGACCGATGAGCCGCCCCGCCGCGATCCACCCCGCTTCCGGGAGACGGCGCTCGCCAGCGGCCTGATCGACGAAAGCCAGTTGGCGGCCGCCGAAGCCTCCCTCCGGGGCGTCCTGGATCCAGACATGGCCAGCCGGTCGGAATGGGATCAGGCCATCGCCGACAAGCTCGTGGCCGAGAAACTGCTCACCTCCTTTCAGGCCCGGGAGATCCTGGCCGGCCGGCGGCGGTTCCGGCTCGGGCAGTACACCGTGCTCAGCGAGGTCGCCCGCGGCGGGATGGGACAGGTCTTTCGGGCCGAGCACGCGATGATGGGCCGCGAGGTGGCGATCAAGGTGCTCCCACGGTCCAAGTCGACGCCGGAAAGCGAGGCCGCCTTCCGTCGGGAGATGCGGATGCTCGGCCGGCTCGACCACGAGAACCTCGTCCGGGCCTACGACGCCGGCTACGACGCGATGGTCTACTATCTCGTCACGGAACTGGTCCCGGGGCTCGACCTCAAGCGGCAGGTGCTCAAGCATGGGCCGCTCGATGAGACGCTGGCGGCCTCGGTGATCTCGCAGGCGGCCCGCGGCCTCGCCTATGCCCATCAGGAGGGGCTCGTCCACCGCGACGTCAAGCCGGGCAACCTGCTCGTGATGCCGGATGGACGCGTCAAGGTGCTCGATCTCGGTCTGGCCGGCTCGCAGCTCGAGGAGGAATCGAGCCGGCTCGGGCGGGTGGTCGGCACGATGGACTACATCGCTCCCGAGCAGATCCGGATGCCCGACGACGTCGGCCCCTCGGCCGACATCTACGCCCTCGGCTGCACGCTCTACTTCGCGGTGACCGGCCAGGTGCCATTCCCGGGGGGCACCCGCCGCGAAAAGATGCAGCGGCATCTCTCGCACGAGCCTCCCGCGGTTCGTGAACTGGCCGGCCATCTCAGCGGTGAGTTCTGCCGCGTGATCGAGGCGATGATGGCGAAGGACCCCGCCGACCGCCTCCCCTCGGCAGACGCCGTCGTCGAACGACTCAAGCCTTGGACGCCGGCCACGCCGTCGCCCATGCCGCGGCGAAAGGGGAGCCGGAAGCAGGCCAGCGGCAGCGGCGAGCCGCCGCCGCTTCCCGATGACCAGTCGCGGGGTGGCGGGTTGCTTCAACGCTGGATGCGATCCGATGCAGCCCAGTCCAGCCGCGACCCACAAGACGATGCGTTCCCCTGGCTGCTCCCGGACGAGGCAGCCACCACCACCCCCCAGCCGCCTCCTCTGCCCCCAGCAAAGGAACTCTTGCAGCGTCTGGACCTACGCCGGCTGGGGAGAGAACTGGGACGCGCGGTGATCTTCGCCGGGATCATGGCGACGGTCTTCGCGGGCACGATGTATGCGGTGGAGCAGATCGATCCAACCAAGTTCCGGCAACTGCTCTTCGGGCTGGGGCCCATCCCGCTGGGCCTGCTGGCGTTCCTCATCCTGATCGTCGCCCAGTTCCTCGCAGCCCGACCCCACCGACGGGCTCGCCGCTGACGGGGGAGACCCTCGATCCCCGCAGACGCCGCAGCCGCGGGTTCGACGGGCCTTCGTTGACAAAAGGCCGTTTTCACCGTACGAAAAGGCATCCTGAGGCGTCAGGTGTTGGACAGGTAGCTCAGTTGGTAGAGCAACGGACTGAAAATCCGTGTGTCGGGAGTTCGATTCTCCCCCTGTCCACTGGATCGTC
>CALGAS010000217.1 GCA_937959175.1 uncultured bacterium
TCGAGACCGGCCCAAATCCCTCCCGAATGCGATAGAGCCGCCCGAATACCTTGCCAAGCCCGGTCGAAGCCACGCTCGGCCAGACCGTCATGATCGTCGTTTCAGCGGGTGCTTCCATGTTTGAGAGAGGGCGTGGGTGCTTGTGGTCTGGCGGGGGTGAACTTGAGCCATCGCTGCCGGCAACTCATTGCACGTCAAAAGAATACTGAAACTGGAGCCAAACGCTAGCGGCGATTCGCTCGAGGCTCACGGCACCAAAGCGGGCTTGGCTGAGCGGCATGTCACCCGCACAACCGCAGTATTCGCCCACGCACGCACCGTTTGCCATCCGTCGGCCTCGGCTGGAGCGGCTTTTTCGTTGGCTAGGCCCAGTTCTTCCGCCATGGTGCTGACAGCTGATCCCGGAACCGCCAGGCGACGGAAATCCGCCGAGCGACGGCATGGCGGCTGAGCGGCATCAAAGCCGACCACGCGGCCCGCTCCGTCGAAAAGGATGCCGCCCGAAGAGCCGCGTGGTTCCACCAGTTCATAGACAAGGTCACCGGGTTGACCGGCAGCAGGAACCTCGAGAATGAGCCCCCGCCCATTGCCTCCAGCCCGCTCCTCATGCCCAGCATCCCCTCGATTGCTCGGCGTCACGACCAGAACCTCTGATCGCTTCCCGACCTCCGCCGACGCCAACGTCATCGCATCGGCAACGAGCCCCGGGCATCGAAGCAGAAATGTTCTCCGATCACTGGCAGAGGCCGCAATCGTCGCAGGGAGACTCGCGCCGTCTCGGGTTTCAACCGTGAACGCGGCCTGTTCATCAAAACAACCTGATTGATCGACAACGGCCACCATCTCCCGCCCTACGACGACTCCCGCCGTCACCAGATGGTCTGCATGCGCCTCTAACATCTCCAACAGCCCGCCTCCGGCCAGTGGATCTCCCGCGGCTGTCAGCATTGTAAGGCCCACGAGTCCTTCCGGCTGGGGAACCCCGCGACCACGCGTCAGTTCCGAATACAGTTCGGCAAAGTCCTCGATCCGCTTTGCCGGCAAGCGACTCGCCGGGTTCGCGGCCAATCGAATGATCGCGGCCAGATTGCCCACCAGCGGCCGCACATCAGGCAACCGGCTCGCGGCTTCACGGAAGCCCGCCAGCGCCTGCGTCAGACGGCGACGCTGCAGTTCACAGATCGCCAGATTGTGGTACGCCGGGCCATTCTCTGGCTCCCGCGCAACCACCTCCTCAAAGGCCTCGATGGCAGTTTCGTAGTTAGGCCTGGGGCCGTTCGCATAGGCCATCCCCAGCAAGAACTCGGCCTTCCCGCTGGTTTCATCGAGGCGACTGGCTTCGCGGAGTTCCTGCTCTGCGAGCCGGGCATTTCCCAGACGAAGCATCGCGATCGCCTGATCGATGTGCTTCTCCGCCTCACCTGCAGACCGTGCTGCATCGTCTGACGAGATCCAGCGACCGCCCCGGCGAACTTCACCGCGTGCCGCTCGCTCCTGGAACTCTCCCTTCAACGTTTCCACAGCCGCGCGGGTTGCTGGAGGCATGTCATTGCCAGCGAGGTAGAGCTGGCAGAGCCCGTAGGCGTCGGCCGCTCGTCGGCAGCAGGCCAAGTCCTTGATCAGTTCGGCAGGCAGATCGGATTTTTCGTCTGGCGTTGGGGAAGCCTCGCCCTTTGCCCGCCCGTTATGACGGACCACCGACCGCAGGCTCTCCTCCGAAAAACACTCCACGGGTAGCGTCACGAGCTGGCCACCCGTGACCCGCAGCACAACCGTTCCGGGCGGCCCTGGCTCGTGCGATATCAGCTCGCCGCTGATTTCCCAAATTGGCTCCGCCGCGGGTGCAACCTGACCGACGCCGAACAGAACGAGCAAACCGGCAACCCATCTCATCCGGCACGCCTCCTTGAACCGGGTCTCCGACCCGCAGCACGTCACTTCGCCCGCGACTCGTATCTCGCCCTCGCATCCCAATCGGTTCACACCATCCCGGGCATGTGTCTGTCATCGTATCAGTTTCAGGGCACCGCCTGTTCAGAGCACCGCCTGCCGGCCGAGCGTTCTCAGCGGGCACAAATGCTCGCGCGCATGCCGCGTCAGGCATAAAAAAACCCGGCGGGGCTCGGCGGCCCCGCCGGGTCTCATGATCCCGGCGTCGTGCAGCGGGTTGCCCCGACGCACGCACCATGTGGCAGTTCTGCCCCCGGCGACGGCCACCTTCATCAAGGCGACCACCGCAGTGGCTGATCTCTTTTGGCGGCTTGCCCCGCCCACCGGCCGTCCGGGCACATGGCCCGGCAGGCTGGCAAGCGGAGCCGCGATCGCCTCCACATGCAGTGTCGAGATAGGAATCCTCGCGGATTCATAATCTCGCACCACTGGCCGTTTCACAGCGGGCAAACCCGCCATGAAACTGGCATTTTCCTTTAGAAAGGAGGTGATCCAGCCGCAGGTTCCCCTACGGCTACCTTGTT
>CALGAS010000218.1 GCA_937959175.1 uncultured bacterium
TGCTCGAGGGCCTCGAGCGGATGTACGCCAAGGGCGAGGACTGGATCTACTACATCACGGTCTACAACGAGAACTACGAGATGCCCCCGATGCCGCCGGGCTGCGAGGAGGGAATCCTCAAGGGGATGTATCGGCTCAAGGACGTGGCCGCCACCGGCACGCCCGTTGCGGCCGATCTCCCGCCGGTTCAGCTGCTGGGGTCGGGTGCGATTCTCCGAGAAGTGATCCGAGCGGCCGATCTCCTTGCCGATCGCTGGGGGATCGCCAGCACTGTCTGGAGCGTCACCAGCTGGAAGGAGCTTCGCCGCGAAGCCCAGGCATGTCGCCGCTGGAACATGCTGCACCCGGAGGCCACCCCGCGGAAGAGCTATCTGGAGGACGTCATCGGAACGGTCGACGGGGTCTTCGTGGCGGCCAGCGACCATGTCCGGGCGGTTTCGGAACAGCTCGATCCCTGGATTCCAGGGGGGCTCTTTGCACTGGGCACTGACGGCTTCGGCCGCAGCGAGACCCGCGGTCCGCTGCGGCGGCACTTCGAGGTCGATGCCGAGTGCATCGCGATCGGAACGCTCTGGAAGCTTGCCGAGACCGGCGCGATTGGCCGCCACGTGGTCGCCGAGGCCATTCGCGGTCTGGGCGTCGATCCCGATAAAATCGATGCGGCTATCGCCTGACGTCAAGGTTCCCAGCCTGATTTACCCGCCCCTCAAACCGCGACTTTCGAGTTCATGCCTACAGAGTTCACGCTTCCCGATCTGGGAGAAAACATCGCCTCCGGGGACGTCGTTTCCGTATTTGTCTCCGAGGGAGATGTCATCAAGCCCGGCCAGGCCCTCCTCGAAGTCGAAACCGACAAGGCGGTGATCGAGGTCCCCTGTCCACCCGGCGGCCGGGTGGAAAAGGTGCTTGTCAAGAAGGGCGAGACGGTCAACGTCGGCCAGCCCTTGGTGCTGTTGGGCGACGGTGCAGGAGCTGCCGCGCCGGCTGCCACCGCGACCCCGGCCGCACCTGCCGCCGCACCGGCTGCTCCGGCTCCTGCCGCCCCGCCCACCCCGCCTCCCCCGCCCGCAGAGCCAGCCCCGGCCGTATCGGCTGCCAATGGGCAGTCGGCGGCGGTTGCCGACGAGCCTGCCGCGGCCGCCGTCGAGCCGGCGGGTCCGGCTGTTCGGCGGCTGGCCCGGGAGTTGGGTGTTGATCTGGGACGGGTCACAGGCAGCGGTCCGACGGGCAGAATCCTCCGGGAGGACGTGATCGCGGCGGTTCGCCAGGCGAGCGCGGCGTCGCCGGCGGCCCGGCTGCGGGGCGACTCCGCCGCCACCGAGCGGGACGACTGGGGACCGATCCGTCGCGAGCAGATGTCGCGGATGCGGAAAACGATCGCCGCCAACATGGCCCGCAGCGTGGCCACGATTCCGCACCTCACCAACTTCGATGACGCCGATGTGACCGAACTGGAGCGGCTTCGTAAGGAGAGCGCCGCCGAGTACGCCAAAAGCAACCTGAAGCTGACGGCCTTGTCGTTCGTGATCAAGGCGGTCAGCCTGTCGCTCCGGCAGCATCCGGCCGTCAATGCGACGATCGATCCCGAGAAGGGAGAAATCGTCTACAAGGAATATGTGAACGTCGGATTGGCGGTCGACACGCCCCGGGGGCTGGTGGTGCCGGTCTTGCGGGACTGCGACCAGCTCTCGATTCCGCAGATCGCCCAGGCGATTGCCGAGACTGCCGAGAAAGCCAAGAACGCCCAGTACGGCGTCGAAGACCTCCGCGGGGGCACCTTCACGATCAGCAACCTGGGGGCCGTCGGCGGTGCCTACTCGACCCCGATCATCAACTGGCCCGAGGTGGCTATTCTGCTGTTGGGACGGTCCCGGAAGATGCCGGTCGTCCACGATGACCACATCGAACCCCGGCTGATGATGCCCCTCTCGTTGTCCTACGATCACCGGCTCATCGACGGGGCGATGGCGGCCCGATTCTTAAACGAGGTGATCGGCTACCTGGAGAGCCCGGGCCGGCTGCTGCTGGCCATGTGATTCCGAACTGGAACGAAACGTGACACCCACTGCGAGCATCGATTCGGCCGGGACGGCGAGCCTGGCCTTTCTCGAGGAGCTCTTCGACCGCTACCAGGAAGATCCCGCCAGCGTTTCGCCGGACTGGCGTGCCTATTTTGACGCCTGGACCGCCAGCAGCCCGGCGGCTCCCCCGCAGGCGGCCCCCCGGGCTGCGGCAGCGCCGGGATTGCGGGCCGGTGAAGGGAATGGGCAGGCAACTGGTGCCGGCGGCAAGATGTCCACCCCCGACGGCATCCCGACCGGGCAGGCTGTCGCCCTGGCCAATGGTGAGATTCACCCGTCGCCCGCGCCGGCGGGGGAAGAGAAGCCTCTGCCGTTGCCGGTGGCGACGGGATCGGCCAGCGATGAGCGGGTCGCCTTCCTCCAGGACCGGGTCGACCAGCTTGTCAGGGCCTACCGCGTTCGCGGTCACCTGATGGCCGAGATTGACCCTCTCGGCCGGCCCCGGCCGGGGCTCCCGGAACTCGATCCACAGTTCTACCACCTGACCGAAGAGGATATGGATCGGTCGTTTTCGACCGACACCATCGAAGGGCCGCAGTCGATGTCGCTGCGGCAGATCATCAAGCGGCTCCGCAACACCTACTGCCGGTCGATCGGCGTGCAGTTCATGCACATGGACGACCTCCGCGTGCGTCAGTGGCTGCAGGTCCGGATGGAAGGCTGCGAGAACCGGATTCAGCTCGATCGCCGTCAGCAGCTGCGGATTTATCGGCAGATGACAACGGCCGCGGTCTTCGAGGAGTTCATTCAAAAGCGGTTTCTCGGCGCCAAGAGCTTTTCTTTGGAAGGCTCCGAGAGCCTGATTCCGCTGCTCGAGATGTCGATCGAGCGGGCGGCCTCCCAGGAGATCGGCGATGTCGTGATGGCGATGGCCCATCGGGGCCGGCTGAACGTCCTGGCCAACATCATGGGGAAGAGTCCGCAGCGGATCTTCCGTGAGTTTGCCGACATGGATCCGGAGTTGCATGTCGGTCGTGGCGACGTCAAGTATCACCTCGGGCACTCGACCGACTATCAGGCCGGCAACGGCCGGAGCGTGCATCTGACGCTCTGTTTCAATCCCAGCCATCTGGAGTTCGTCAATCCGGTGGCGCTCGGTCGGATGCGGGCCCGTCAGGACCGCAGCGGTGATCCCGCCCGGCAGCACGGGATGGTCATCCAGGTACATGGCGACGCCGCCTTCGCCGGCGAGGGCATCATTCAGGAAACCCTCAACCTTTCCGAACTCGATGCCTACCGGATCGGCGGCACGCTCCACGTCGTGGTGAACAATCAGATCGGGTTCACCACGGGGCCGATGGAGGCCCGTTCCTGCACCTATGCGACCGACGTGGCGAAGATGCTCCAGATCCCGATCTTTCACGTCAACGGCGAGGATCCCGAGGCGGTTGCCCAGGTGGTCAGCCTGGCGATGGATTTCCGGCGGGAGTTTCAGCGGGATGTCGTGATCGACATGTACTGCTTCCGTCGCCGGGGCCACAACGAGGCCGACGAGCCCGCCTTCACGCAGCCGGCCCTCTACCGCGTCATCGAGGGGCGACCGAGCGTCCATGAGAGCTACCTGGAGCGGCTCCTCAAACTCGGCGAAATCACCGCTGATGAGGCCCGGGCAATCGTCGAGCAGCAGCAGGCAAAGCTCTCGGCCGATTTGTCGGTGGCCAAGAGCGAAGATTTCGTCCACAAGAGCGACATCGGCGGTGTCTGGGCCTTTTATATCGGCGGCCGCGAGCGGGAGGCTGCCGACGTCGAGACGGGGGTGCAGCGAGACGTCCTCGTCGATCTGCTCGGCCGGCTGGTCGCGCTTCCCGACGGCTTTCAGCCCCACGCCAAGATTCGCAAGTTTCTCGAGGGTCGCCGCCAGATGGCGGCTGGAACGCAGCCGCTCGACTGGTCTGCGGCCGAGGCTTTGGCGATGGGCTCGCTGGCCACCCAAGGGCTGCGGGTTCGCCTCTCCGGGCAGGACAGCCAGCGGGGAACCTTCAGCCACCGGCATGCTGTGATCCACGATGCCGTGACCGACGAGACCTGGTGCTCGCTCGAGCACCTGACCGGCGATCAGGCGCCCGTCGAGATCTACAACAGCCCGCTTTCGGAGGCCGGTGTGCTCGGCTTCGAGTACGGCTACAGCCTCGACTGTCCTGACGGGCTGGTGATGTGGGAGGCCCAGTTTGGTGACTTTGTCAACGCAGCCCAGGTCGTGATCGATCAGTTCATCGTCAGTGCCGAAGACAAGTGGAACCGGCTCTCCGGGCTGACGCTGCTCCTGCCGCACGGCTTCGAAGGGCAGGGGCCGGAGCACTCGAGCGCCCGGCTGGAGCGATTCCTCCTCCTGGCGGCTAAGGACAACATCCAGGTCGTTCAGCCCTCGACCCCGGCCCAGCTCTTTCACTGCCTCCGCCGTCAGGTGCTGCGGGTCTGGCGGAAGCCGCTGGTGGTGATGACGCCCAAGAGCCTGCTGCGGCATCCCGGCTGCGTGTCGAGCCTCGAGGATCTCGCGGGCGGGGAGTTTCAGCGGGTGATCCCGGATGCCTCGGGTGTCGACCCGGCCGAGATTCGGCGGGTCCTGCTCTGCTCGGGCAAGGTCGCCTATGAACTCGAAAAACGCCGGCAGGAGCTCGGCCGCCGCGATGTGGCGATTATTCGTGTCGAGCAGTTCTACCCGCTGCCCCGTCGCTCGCTGGAGGAGGCCCTGGCTGGTTACGCGGCCGGCACGCCGGTTGTCTGGGTTCAGGAAGAGCCCGAGAACATGGGCGGCTGGCGGTTCCTGCGGATTCACTTGGGCGAAAAACTCTTCGATCGGTTACCGTTCTCGGGCGTCTGCCGGCAGAGCGCCGCCAGCCCCGCGACCGGCTCGAAGAAGAGTCACGATCTCGAGCAAAAAGAACTTCTCACGGCGGCCTTCGACAGCTGACCCGCCTCCCGCCGATCAAACGATTCACGTTGTTCCCCCTCCCATTCCCTCCTTTCCGGCTGCCCCGCAATGGCGATTGAACTGAAGGTTCCCGAAGTTGGCGAGTCGATCGCCGAAGTGATGATCGGCGCATGGAAAAAAGGAGAGGGCGACGCCGTCGCGATCGACGATGCAATCGTCGAAATCGAAAGTGACAAGGCGACTGTCGAGTTGCCGGCACCCGCTGGCGGCACGATCACGAAGGTGCTCAAAGAGAGCGGTGAAACGGCTGTGGTCGGCGAGGTCATCGGCTATCTCGAGCCGGCCGGGGCTGCCGCTGCGGCCGCGTCGCCGGCGGCTCCGCCTCCATCTGCTCCCGTCTCGCCGGCCGGGCCTGCCCCGGTCGTCGACGTCCGGCGGAGCGAAGGTCGGACCGTCATCGGTTCGGTTCAGCCGGCCAGCGAGCAGCGGGTCATGCCGGCGGCGGCCCGGGTTCTCGGTGAGGCCGGCCTGCCGGCAGCGGCCGTCAGCGGGACGGGTCCCGGCGGTCGGGTTACCAAGCAGGATGCGACCGCCGCGGTCTCGGCAGCGGGTTCCGCGCAGCCGCCGAGTCCGGTCGCCGTCCCGGCCCCGCGGCCTCCGGCGGCTCCGTCGGCAGCCGCGGCCCTGCCGGCGGTGGGATCTCGGGAGGAGCGATTTCAGCTGATCAGCCCGATTCGCCGGCGAATCGCCGAGCGACTCGTCGAGGCCCAGCAGCAGGCGGCCCTGCTGACGACCTTCAACGAGGTCGACATGTCGGCAGTGATGGGGCTGCGGAAGAAGTTCAAGGATGTGTTCTTCGAGCGATACGGTGTGAAGCTCGGTTTCATGTCGTTCTTTGTACGGGCAGCCGTCGAGGCGCTCCGGGCGGTGCCCCAGGTCAACGCCGAGTACCGGGATCCTCACATCGTCTATCGGGACTATTACGACATCGGGATCGCCGTCGGCGGTGGCAAGGGGCTCGTCGTGCCGGTGCTTCGCAACGCCGAGGCGATGTCCTTTGCCCAGGTCGAGATGGCGATCGGCGACTTTGCCCGGCGGGCCGGCGAGAACAAACTGAAGCTCGAGGAACTCCAGGGCGGCACGTTCACGATCTCCAACGGCGGCGTCTACGGCTCGATGATGAGCACGCCGATTATCAACCCGCCCCAGAGCGGCATCCTCGGTCTTCATGCAATCCAGGATCGGCCGATGGCAGTCAACGGCCAGGTGGTGATTCGGCCGATGATGTATCTCGCCCTCACCTACGACCATCGGCTGGTCGACGGCCGCGAGGCGGTCACCTTCCTCAAGCGAATCAAGGACACGATCGAAGACCCCAGCCGCCTGATGCTCGAGGTATGAAAAAGGGGACATTCTGCTTTTTCCGATCGGCACAGAGCCCGTCGAAACGACGCCCCTGAAAAAGCAGAATGTCCCCTTTTTGAACGGCTACCCAAGACGATGAGCACGACAATGCACGATCTGGTGGTGATTGGTGGCGGCCCCGGGGGCTATGTGGCGGCAATCCGGGCGGCCCAGCGGGGACTCTCGGCCGCGGTTGTCGAGAAGGAGCCAAAACTCGGCGGCACCTGCCTGCGGGTCGGCTGCATTCCCTCCAAGGCCCTGCTTGAATCAAGCCATAAATACGAAGAAACCGCACACGACCTGGCGGCTCACGGTGTCCGGGTGGAGGGTGTCGCCCTCGACCTCGCCACGCTGATGAAGCGAAAGGAGAGCGTCGTCGCCGCGCTCGCCAAGGGGATCGAATCGCTCCTCAAGAAGCACAAGATCACCCGCTACGCGGGCAGCGGGCGGCTGGCCGGGCCGGGGAAGGTGGTCGTCACGGCCGCCGATGGCGGTGAGACGATCCTCGAGACGCCGCGAGTCATCCTGGCGGTCGGGAGCGTGCCGGTCGTGCTCCCTGGGATCGAAGCCGATGGCGACCGGGTCGGCACGAGCACCGAGGCGCTCGCCTTTCCGGCCATACCGCAGCACCTCGTGGTGATCGGCGGGGGCTACATCGGCCTCGAACTGGGCAGCGTCTGGCGGCGGCTCGGCTCCCGGGTGACGGTGCTCGAATACGCGGACCGGATTCTGACGGGGATCGACGGCGACATCGCCAGTGAGGCCCTGACGTTGTTTCGCAAGCAGGGGCTCGACATCCGCCTCGGCGTGAAGGTGACCAGCGCCCGAGCGGAAGGAGACGGCTGCGTCGTTGAACTCGAAGGTGGTGAGTCGATCCAATGCGACCGCGTGCTGGCCGCCACCGGCCGGCGGCCCGCGACGGAGGATGTGGGGCTAGAGACGGTCGGGATCGAGGTTGATCGGCGGGGCTTCATCCCGGTCGACGGGCAGTTTCGGACAGCCGCTGAGGGTGTCTGGGCGATCGGCGACTGCGTGCCGGGGCCGATGCTCGCCCACAAGGCTGAGGAAGACGGCGTGGCCTGCGTCGATGGCATGACCGGCGGCTGGGCGCACGTCGACTACGACCTCGTGCCGGCGGTGGTCTTTACGCATCCCGAGATCGCGGCGGTCGGGAAGACCGAGGAGCAGCTGACGGCCGAGGGCGTCGGCTTCAAGAAGGGTGTGTTTCCGTTTCGGGGCAACGGCCGAGCCCGCACGCTCGGTGACACAACCGGCAAGGTGAAGATCCTGGCCGACGCGGCGACCGACCGGGTCCTTGGGGTGCACATCATCGGGCCCGAGGCGGGCAATCTGGTGGCCGAGGCGGCCACCGCGATGACCTTCGGGGCGACTGCCGAAGACATCGCCCGGGTATGCCACGCCCATCCGACGCTGCCCGAGGCGGTCAAGGAGGCGGCCCTGGCGGTCGCCGGCCAGGCGATCCACGCCTGAGGCTCCCTGCCGCATGGCGTGAACGCGCCGACCGCCGCTGAG
>CALGAS010000219.1 GCA_937959175.1 uncultured bacterium
CTCATCTGCGTCGACGCCGGGAAGGCTGCGACACCTGCAACGACCGAATAGGCAGGCGGCCCTTGGCCCCGGGAGCAATCGAATGGGCACGCGGCCCTTCATCCACGACGACTTTCTCCTCCACACCGAGGCGGCCAGGCGGCTCTACCACGACCACGCCGCCGCGGAGCCGATCTGCGACTTTCACTGCCACCTGCCGCCGGCCGACATCGCCGGCGACCGCCGGTTTGCCGACCTGTTCGAGATTTGGCTCGAGGGCGATCATTACAAGTGGCGGGCGATGCGGGCCAGCGGCGTCGCGGAGCGATTCTGCACCGGCGACGCCTCCCCCTTCGAGAAGTTCCAGGCCTGGGCCGCGACCGTGCCGCAGACCCTGCGGAACCCGCTCTACCACTGGACCCACCTGGAGTTGGCCCGCTACTTCGGGATCGAGGAACTGCTCGATCCCCGCTCGGCCGAGCGGATCTGGCACGAGGCCAATGACCGCCTGGCCGCCGAGGGCATGAGCGTGCGGGGGATCCTCGAGAAGTTTCAGGTCCGCACCGTCTGCACCACCGACGATCCGACCGACTCGCTCGAGCATCACCGCCGGCTGGCGGTCTCGGGATGCACAACCCGGATGCTGCCGACCTGGCGTCCTGACAAGGCCTTTGCCGTCGACAAGCCGGTGGCCTTCAACGCCTGGCTCGACCGCCTCGAGGCGGCCAGCGACCTGGCGATCTCCGATCTCGACGACCTGCTCAGCGGCCTGCTTCGGCGGATGGACGCCTTCGAGGAGGCCGGCTGCCGCCTCTCGGATCATGGGCTGGGCCACTGCCCGGCCGCCTTCTGCACCGCCGCCGAGGCGGGCGGAATCCTGGCAAAAGCGCGGCAGGGAGCCGCCGCCTCGCCCGAAGATCAGAGCCGGTTCACCGGTTTCCTGCTCGCCTTCCTCGGCAGGGAGTACGCCCGCCGCGGCTGGACGATGCAGCTGCACCTTGGCCCCCTCCGCAACAACAACCGCCGGATGTTCGAGCAGCTCGGCCCCGACACGGGGTTCGATTCGATCGGCGACGGCCCCCAGGCCCGGTCGCTGGCCGCGTTTCTCGACCATCTCGATGCCGATGACCAGTTGCCCCGGACGATTCTCTACAACCTCAACCCGGCCGACACCTACGTCTTCGCCGCGATGCTCGGCAACTTCCAGACCGGGGGCGTGGCCGGCAAGATGCAGCTCGGCTCCGGCTGGTGGTTCCTCGACCAGAAGGAAGGGATGGAGTGGCAGCTCAACGCCCTTTCAAACCTCGGCCTCCTCTCCCGGTTTGTCGGGATGGTGACCGATTCCCGGTCGTTCATGTCGTTCCCGCGGCATGAATACTTCCGGCGGGTGCTCTGCAATCTCGTGGGGCGTGACATCGAGAACGGTGAGCTTCCCGACGACGAGCAGCTCGTCGGGACGATGATCCGCGACATCTGCTACCGCAACGCGGCCGAGTTTCTCGGCGTCTGAGCGGCTGCTTTACGGGGGCGGGCGGCGGCCCATCTCGTAGATCGCCGTCATCATCCGCCGGTAGGCTGGCCTCAGCGACACGCCCCGGCGAGCCATCATCCGCTCCATGTCGAGGAGGGCCTTGTCGAGCCGATAGTCGGTGACCGCGCCGGGCTGGACCCACTTGAAGGACGGGATCGCCCGGGGCGGGAAGCCGGCCCCGACCAGGATCGAGGAGACCCCGCAGACCGTGCCGGTGTTGAGCATCGTCTTGATGCCCGTCTTGCAGTGGTCGCCCATGATCGTGCCGATGAACTGCTCGCCCGTGTCGATCTCGACTCCGCTCGGCCAGTCGAGCAGCTTGACGGTCCCGTAGGTCATCTTGAGGTTGGAGGCGGTCGTGTCGGCCCCCAGATTCACCCACTGCCCGAAGACCGAGTTGCCGACGTAGCCGTCGTGGGCTTTGTTGGAATAGGAATGAAAGACGGTGGCGGCCACCTCGCCGCCGATCTTGCAGTACGGCCCGATGACCGTGCCCCCGGAGATCCGCGCACCCATCCGGACGGTCGCCCCCTGGCCGACCGCCACCGGCCCGCGGAGCATCGCCCCGGCCATCACCCGCGCGGCCGCGGCGAGCAGGATCGGCCCCTCCCCGGCCAGGAGGATCGCCCCCGGCTCGACAATCGCCGAGGGATGCATCAGGACCTGGTCGGGCCGATCGAGGGTGGCGGCGGGGCTGCAGGCGGGGCCGCGGCCGGGGGGCCAGTCCAGCAGCGAGGCCTCGGCCGTGATCGCTTCGGGAGCGAGCCCGGAGATGTCCCAGGGATGATTGATCGTCGTCGGCCTGCCGGGTAGCCGCCGCCCACGGCCGTTCGGCTGCGGCAGACCGGCGGCCAGCCACGCAGCCGACTCCGCGGCGGTCGCCTCGGCGGCCACCGTCGCCTCGCCGTCGCGGAGGTGGCCGAAGTTCCCCCTGCTGATGGCGGCCGCGAGGGCCGGCGTCGGCAGGTAGCGGGCGTTGATCCAGAGGGTGGCCCCCGGCCGCCGCGGCAACGCCGGAAAGAGGCCGCGAAGGTGGGGCCGCAACGGCCCGCCGGCCTTGCTCGCCTCCAGGGCCCGTTCCCACCGCTCGCGGATCGTGAACAGGCCGAGCCGCAGGTCATGAACCGGCCGCGTCAGCGTGAGCGGCTCGAGATGGACCGCGGCGGCGTCGTCGAAGAGGACCAGCGGCAGATGCTTCACGAGGAGACACTTGTTCGAACACGAAACATCACCAGCGGCCTCGCTCGCCATCCGGGGAGACCATGCCCTGATCCTAACGCGGCCCGAGGGCCGCACCAAACAGACCCGAGCGGCACGTCGATCGCCGGTCTGGCGGGAGCGTCGGCGGGAGGATCGTGACCGTGTTGGCGAGCGAACTCATTCCGCCCCGCCGCCGGATAGACTGCAGGTTCGAACGATCGTACCGGGCAGCCAAGAGGCTGGAGCGGTCACCCGTGCCGAGCGGATCATCCGGAATCGATGTGAGGGAACAAGATGTGCGGAATCGTCGGCTACATCGGATCGCGGGAGTGCCGGGAGGTTCTCCTCAAGGGGCTCGGCCGCCTGGAATACCGCGGCTATGACTCGGCGGGGGTGGCCATCCTCGACGACGGGCTGCACGTCACCAAGTGCTCCGGCAAGGTGGGGGAGTTGTCGCGGCGGCTGGCCGCCGACCCGCCTAGTGGCCGGCTCGGCATCGGCCACACCCGCTGGGCGACCCACGGCGGGCCGGATGACTGCAACGCCCATCCCCACGTCAGCGAGTCGGGCCAAATCGCGCTGGTCCACAACGGGATCATCGAGAACTACGCGGCGGTCAAGCAGACGCTGCTCGCCAAGGGTCGCTCGTTCAAGAGCCAGACCGACTCCGAGGTGGTGGTGCAGCTGATCGAGGCAGTCCTCGAGACGAGCCCCGGGCTGCCGTTCGAGGAGGCGATCCGGCTTGCCCTCAAGCAGTTGACCGGCACCTACGGCCTGGCGATCGTGCATCGCGGCGAGCAGGACCGGCTCTACGTGGCCCGGCGGGGTTCCCCACTGCTGATCGGCCTCGGCGAGGGGGAGGCCTTCGTCGCCTCTGACGCCACGCCAATCGTCGAATACACCAACCGGGTCGTCTATCTCGACGATGGCGAGCTGGCGGTGATCGGCCCGGGCAGCTGCGACGTCCGCACGATCGACGACGTGCCGCTCACCAAGGAAGTGCACGAGCTGGCCGTCTCGCTCGATGCGATCGAAAAGGGGGGCTATCCGCACTTCATGCTCAAGGAGATTCACGAGCAGCCGCGGGCGATCGCCGATTGTCTCCGCGGCCGGCTGCAGCCGGACGGCTGCGTGCAGCTCGGCGGCCTTGCCGAGGTGCTCGACCGGCTGGCGGCCGCCCCCCGGCTGACGATCGCCGCCTGCGGCACCAGCTGGCACTCGGCCCTGGTTGGCGAGTATCTGATCGAGCACTTGGCCCGGCTGCCGGTCGAGGTCGAGTATGCCTCGGAGTTTCGCTATCGGGAGCCGCTCCTGGGCGACGGCGATGCCGTCCTGGCGATCTCCCAGAGCGGCGAGACGGCCGACACGATTGCGGCCCTCCGGGAGGCCAAGGCCCGGGGGGCGCTGCCGCTGGGGATTTGCAACGTCGTCGGCTCGACGCTCGCCCGGGAAACGGCTGCCGGGGTCTACACCCACGCCGGGCCGGAGATCGGGGTCGCGTCGACCAAGGCGTTCACGGCCCAAGTGGCGGCCCTGGTGCTGCTGGCGCTGTCGCTAGCCCACCGTCGCGGCACGATCGACCGGGAGCGGGCAGCGGCCTTGGCCGACGAGCTGGCGAGCATTCCCGAGAAGATCAAGCAGATCCTCGCCCAGGAGGAGGCGATCAAGACGCTGGCGGATCGGTTCACCTACGCGCCCAACTTCCTCTACCTGGGCCGGTCGTTCAACTTCCCGGTGGCCCTCGAGGGCGCGCTCAAGCTCAAGGAGATCTCCTACATCCACGCCGAGGGCTATCCGGCCGCGGAGATGAAGCACGGGCCGATCGCCCTGATCGATCGGCTGATGCCGGTGGTGGTGATCGCGGCCACCGCCCACACGAGCGACAAGATGCTGGCTAACATCGAGGAGGTGCGGGCTCGCCAGGGCCGGGTCATCGCAGTGACAACGCCAGGCCAGGAGGAGGTCAAGCGGCTGGCGGAGTTCGTGATCGAGGTCCCGGCGACGCTCGACGACCTCTCGCCCCTCCTGGCCGTGATCCCCCTGCAGCTGTTGGCGTACCACATCGCGGTCAATCGCGGCTGCGACGTCGACCAGCCCCGCAACCTCGCCAAGAGCGTGACCGTGGAGTGAGCCCGTGCCCGGCGGGCCTTGAAATCAGCTCCCGTTGCCCGGCCGGGGCATCGCGGGTAGATTTCTAATACCTCTTTCCGTGAGGCCGGTTTCTGGCCGGCGACTCGCATCGGGGCGTAGCTCAGCCTGGCTAGAGCGCTACGTTCGGGACGTAGAGGTCGCTGGTTCGAATCCAGTCGCCCCGACATTACTTCCCTTCACGAAACTGCACCATCTCAGCGAGGGCATGCAACTGCTCGTTGAGAAGCGGGATCGCCGCATCGGCCAGCGAGAGGCTGGCACGGATCAGATCGGTGAGATGGGCGAGCTCCGCCGCTCGCCCAGAAAGGTTGTCGTGCATGGGCAGATCCAGTGTGAGTGAAGGCAGCCGATACCACACGGCTGCTCACTGGATATGCCAGGTTTTTGGCGATTATTGAGGCAGGGTACGGCAGGCTTACGCATCGCCGCCAGCACGAATCACGGCACACACTCGCTCCACAAGCTCAGCAAGCTTGGGCGGCGTGAGCGTGCCGGCCGACCGCAAGATGACCGCCTCATGAACGGTGACGAGTCGGTGGGGAAGAGCCACGCTCGGCCGATCGATGCCGCCGCGTAGAAAATCATCCGTGCCGATGGCCACCGCGGTCGGGTGGGATTCTGATCGACTCGTTATTTGGTAGATCAGCAGGTCGCCCCGTGCGAACGTCGCGAGCACGACGGCGGGCCGCCGCTTGCTCGACTGAAGATCGGTGAACGGAAACGGCACGACGACCACGTCGCCGCCTACAAATTCCGCCACGCCTCATCCTCTTCAGGAGTATCCCAATCCACCGCCCAGGCTGACTCCGCGAGCGGCAGCAAAGCATGCACGTCCTCGCTTCCATCATTGCCGGCACGGCGTGCCCGCAGATGCCGCAGAAAAGCGAGCACCTCCCGCTGCACGCTCTCCGGGGCGTGCTCGAGTTCCTCGATCAAGGATTTGGTTATGGGTGACATACAGTGAAGGATAGGTCGGCCAATGGCACTTCGGCAAGCGTCGGCCGAGCGGGGCGGACCTGAGCTTGTGATTCGGGGCGAACACCCCTGGCTTGCTTTACGGCGGCAGGGCCATCCATGGCCCCTGCCACCTATGGCGGTCGGAGCCAAAGCCGAGGTTTGGCTCGACCGCCACGCCAGCCTCCGGCTGGCCGATGCCGGTGCTTGCGCGGCGGCGGCACGAGGTCAGCGAGGAAGCAGCGCAACCGCTTCGGCACGGAGA
>CALGAS010000220.1 GCA_937959175.1 uncultured bacterium
CGGCGTGGGAAAATGCGAGGGTCTGCTGGGTGATCCCCACATAGACCAGCCGGCCGCCGTAGCTGCAGACCGCCAGGGCGCTGCTCATGCTCTGATGGCTGCCGGTGGCATCGACCACGACCTCCGCCATCCGGCCCTCGGTCATCGCGTGGAGGGCTTGCTCGTCGCCGGGCGTGCCGGTGGCCAGCAGGGTTTCGGTGATCCCCAGCTTCTCACGGGCAAACGCCAGCCGCGGCTCGGCCCGGTCCATCAGGATCACGCGGCTGCCGGCGAGCCGGGCAAACTCGAGGGCAGCAAGGCCGATCGGCCCGGCCCCGATCACGACCACCGCCTCCTCCGCGGTCGGCTGGCCACGGTTGATCGCATGGCAGCCGATCGCCAGGGTTTCGACGAGGGCATTCTCGGCGGGGGCGAGCCGCGGCGACGGATGAAGCTTGCGGGCGGGCAGCGTCGCGAGCGGCTGCAGTCCCCCGTCGCAGTGCACGCCGAGGGTCTGGTTGTGCTCGCAGCAGTTGGTCAGCCCGCGGCGGCAGGAGTGGCCGACCTGGCAGTTGAGGTAGGGCTCCACGCAGCAGCGGTCGCCGACCGCCACGTTGGCAACCCCGTCACCGACCGCGACGACTTCGACGCTCAGCTCGTGGCCGGGAATCCTCGGATAGCTGAAGTAGGGCATCGTGCCGCGGAATCCGCCGTAGTCGGTGCCGCAGATCCCGACCGCCTCCACACGGACCACCGCCTCGCCGGGGCCGGGGGGCCCGGGCTCGGCGACGTCCTGATAGCCGAACGATCCAGGCTTCTCGAGCACGAGGGCTTGCATGCTGCGTTCCTTGCTGACGTGGTGAAGCGATCTCAGCGGCCGAGGCCATAGAAGCGGCTGGCGGTCTCGCCGAGGATCAAGGCCTGCTCGTCCTCGCTCAACCGGCCCAGAAAATCGGTCACGATCCCGAGCGCGTCGGGGTATTCCGCCGCCAGCAGGCAGACCGGCCAGTCGCTGCCGATCATCAGCCGCTCGGGGCCGAAGGCCTCGACCGCCACCTCGAGGTAAGGGGTGAAGTCGGCCGGCTGCCAGCCCTGCCAGGCCGCTTCGGTGACCAGCCCGGAGAGCTTGCAGAACACGTGGGGATGGCCGGCCAGCGCCCGGATGTCGGCCCGCCAGGGGTCAAGCGTGCCGGCCTTGATCCGGGGCTTGGCCAGATGGTCGAGCACGAAGGGCTGCTCGGGCAGCATGCCGACCAACTCGACGGCCGCCGGGAGCTGCGGCGGATAGAGCAGCAGGTCGTAGGTCAGGCCGAAGCCGGGCAGTTGCCGCAGGCCGCGGACAAACGCCTCGCCGAGCAGAAACCGCGGATCGGGCTCGTCTTGCACGACATGCCGCACGCCGACAAGCCGCGGGTTGCCGGCAAACTCCCGGAGTTGCTCAGCAACGTCGCTGCTGCGGAGGTCGACCCAGCCGACGACGCCGAGGATCGCGGGATGCTTCGCGGCCAAAGCGAGCAGCCACCGCGTTTCCTCGATGGTCTGCCGGGCCTGCACCGCCACGCTGCCGGCGATGCCTTCGGCCGCCAGCAGCGGAGCGAGGTCATCGGGCAGGTAGTCGCGGGCCAGCCGCTCCATCCCAGCGGTAATCCAGCCATATTCGGCCGCATCGTAACGCCAGAAGTGCTGGTGGGCATCGACCCGCATGGTGATCTCCGGGGGGATGGGCGGCTCAGTTGTTTTCCGGAAGGCCTTCGGTGTGGCCGATGTTCTTCACCGGGGCGAAGATCTCCTGCACCTCGACGAGCAGCGCCTGATCGAGCGGCTCGGCCGCCCACTCGGCCCAGGCACGGATGTTGGCGGGGTTGGCGCTGCCGGCAATCGTGGTGGCGATCTCGGGATTGGCCAGGGAGAACTGGAGGGCCAGTTTGGCGATCGGCGTGCCGCGAGACCGGCAGAGCTCCGCCGCCTGCCGGGCCGCCGCCTTCACCGCCTCCGGCTCCTTTAGCCAGGCTGGCAGCGGTGCGTCGGTCAGCAGGCGGGCACTGAAGGG
>CALGAS010000221.1 GCA_937959175.1 uncultured bacterium
GAGCGAAGCGAGGTGCCTGTACCCTTTTCCAGCCCGAGGACACACGGAATACGGGTTCGCGAGGGGTGGGTCGCGGGGGGGCAGGCGGCTCGGTAGGATCGCAGATTCGCTTTGATACCCGTTTTTCGCAGCCTGCCCCATGAGTGAACCAGTTCGCGTCGGTGTCATCGGCCTCGGGACCGTCGGCTCGGGGGTGGTGCGGCTGCTGGCGGAATCGGCCGACCAAATCGCTCGTCATGCCGGCCGGCGGATTCTGGTGGAGCGGGCGGTCGTCAAGGACCTGACGAAGCCGCGGCATGTGCCGTTGGCAAGCGACCGGATTTCCGGCGAGATCGCCGACATCGCTGGTGACGATTCGATTTCAGTGGGCGTTCTGCTCGTCGGCGGGCTCGAGCCTGCCCGCTCGATGGCGGTAGCTCTGCTCGAGAGCGGCAAGGATGTCGTCACCGCCAACAAGGCTCTCCTCGCCGAGCACGGCCCGGAGCTCTTCGCGTTGGCTCGGGCGAAAGGCCGCTCGATCGCCTTCGAAGCGGCCGTCGCCGGCGGGATCCCGATTGTGGCGGCGATCGGCGAGTGCCTGGCAGCCAACCGGATCGAGAGCATTCGCGGCATCTTAAACGGTACGAGCAACTTCATCCTCTCGACGATGGAGGAGGAGGGTGCCGACTACGCCGCCGTCTTGAAGCTCGCCCAGGAGAACGGCTTTGCCGAGGCCGACCCGACGATGGACGTCGACGGCACCGACGCGACGCAGAAGCTCGCGATCCTCGCCCACCTCGCCTTCGGCGTCTGGGTGCCCTGGCGGGACATTCCCCAGACGGGCATCGAGGCGATCGACCAGGAACTGATGGCCTACGCAGCCGAGTTCGGCTATCGGATCCGGCTGGTGGCCGTGGCGGCCCGGGTCAACGGCCGCCTGGCGATGCGGGTCTCGCCGACGCTCGTCAAGGCGGGCACACCCCTGGCCGAGACGCGGGAGGCCTACAACGCCGTCAGCATCGTCGGGGATGCGGTCGGGCGGATGTTCTTCCACGGGCTTGGGGCCGGGCAGATGCCGACGGCCTCAGCGGTCGTCGCCGACATCATCGACACGGTCGTCGGCCGGGCGGCGATCACCTTCCGGACCACCGGGCTGCTCGATCCCGATAGCCCCGCGGCCAGAATCGCCGGCGTCGAGATGCCCGAGCGGCACTTCCTGCGAATTCCCGTCCTCGATCGGCCGGGCGTGATGGCCGAGATCTCGGGCACCCTCGGCCGCCACGGGATTTCAATCGCCTCGCTGATCCAGCACGAGACCGGCATGCCCGGCCCGGTGCCGATGGTGATCATGACGCATCACGCCTCACCGGCCGCCGTGGCCGGAGCCCTGACGGAGATCGCCGCCTGCGACGCGGTGCAGGGCACGAGCGCCTGCCTGCCGGTGCTCGACGACTGGCAGCCAGCCGCCGAACACCTGGAGGGCTGAGGAGCCGCCGTGAAGTACCTGCTGATCATTCCGGATGGCGCCGCCGACGAGCCGCAGGCCAGTCTGGGCGGCAAGACGCCGCTGGAGGCCGCCCGTACGCCGGCCCTCGACGCGCTGGCGGCCTGCGGCCGGGTCGGCCTGACCAACCACGTGCCCGACTCGCTGCCGCCCGGCTCCGAGGTGGCCTGCATGAGCCTGATGGGCTACGACCCGCTCACCTATTTCACCGGCCGAGCGCCGCTGGAGGCCGCCGCCCAGGAGATTCTCCTCGGGCCCCGCGACATCGCCGTGCGGTGCAACCTCGTGACGATCCGTCAGGAGGGAGCGAGCCGCGTCATGGAAGACTTCACGGCCGGCCACATCTCGACCGCCGAGGCGACCGAACTGTTGCAGGCCTGCCAGCGGGGCCTCGCCGCCGACTTCCCCGAACTGGCCGCGGCCTGGACCTTCACCCCCGGCGTGAGCTACCGCAACCTGCTGCTCTACCGGGGCGGTGGCACCTGCGCGGCCCAGGCCGCCGAAGACGCCGCCGCCGGCCTCCCGCTCGGCGAGGATCTCCGCACGACGCCGCCCCACGACTTGCTGGACAAGCCGGTCGTCGACCGCTTCCCGCGGGGCACCGGCAGCCGGCTGCTAACCGAGATCATGGCCAAGAGCGGAAGTTGGCTCGCCGATCACTCGGTCAATCGCCGCCGCGTGTCCGCCGGCAAGCGTCCGGCGACACACGTCTGGCTCTGGGGCGCCGGCCGCGCGCCGGCCTTCGAGCCGTTCACCGAAAAGTATGGCTGCTCCGGGACGATGATCACCGCGGTCGATCTCCTGCGGGGGTTGGCGGCGCTGGCCGGCTGGAAGCAGCGGGAGGTGGTCGGTGCGACCGGCTATCTCGACACCGACTACGCGGCCAAGGGCCGGGCGGCAATCGAGGAACTGGCCAGCAACGATCTCGTCTGCGTCCACATCGAGGCCCCCGACGAGGCCAGCCACGAGGGTGATGCCGCGGCCAAGGTCAAGGCGATCGAGGAGATCGACGCCAAGATCGTCGCCCCGCTGGCCGAACACCTGGCGGTGGCGGGGGAGCATCGGATCCTCGTCTGCCCCGATCACCCGACCTTCATCGCCACCAAGACCCACTCGCGGGGCGGGGTGCCCTTCGTGATCGCGGGCACGGGCGTGGGGCACAGCGGCCAGGCTGCCTACCATGAGGGCTCCGCGGCAGCCGCCGGCGACTCGGTGCTGCCGGGCTGGACGCTGATGGGTGAGTTTCTGAAACGGTGACCGTCGCCCGAGCCCGGGCAGGCGGCGCGACGCTCGAGAAGGACGAGACGGCATGGCGCTGGTAGTGCAGAAGTTTGGCGGGACAAGTGTTGCCGACGCGGCCAAGATCAAGGCGGCGGCCGCCAAGGCGGTGGCCCGCCACGACGCGGGCGACCGGGTGGTGGTGGTCGTCAGCGCGATGGGCCATCAGACCGACCTGCTCGTCGACCTGGCCGGCCAGATCACCGGCCAGCCCAGCGCCCGGGAGATGGACATGCTCCTCTCGACCGGCGAGCAGGTCAGCGTGGCACTGTTCGCGATGGCGATCCACGCCCTCGGCCGGGAGGCGGTCAGCCTGACCGGCTCCCAGATCGGGATCCGTACCGACAGCCGGCATGGCAAGGCCCGGATCAAGTCGATCTCGACGACGAAGGTTGCGAACATCCTCGAGGGGGGAGCGATCGTGATCGCGGCCGGCTTTCAGGGCACCGATCAGCACGGCAACATCACGACGCTCGGTCGGGGCGGCTCCGACACCACGGCCGTCGCCCTGGCGGCGGTGCTGGGAGCCGACCGCTGCGAGATCTACACCGACGTGGAGGGGATCTACACGACCGATCCCCGCATCCTGCCGGCCGCCCGTCGGCTCTCCTCGATCGCCTATGACGAGATGCTCGAACTCGCCAGCCTCGGAGCCGGCGTGATGCATGCCCGCTCGATCGAGTTTGCGAAGAAGTTCGGCGTGCCGGTGATGGTTAGGTCGAGTTTCAAGGACGGCCCCGGCACGATGATCCTGCCGGCCGATCGGGCCAAGCCACGACCGGCCAGCGGAGTCGCTCTGGCCCGTGACGAGGCCCGGATCACCCTTGAGGACGTGCCCGACGAGCCGGGCACGAGCCACGCGGTCTTCTCCGCGCTGGCCGCGGCGGGGATCACCGTCGACATGATCGTTCAGAATGCAGGCCAGGGGGGCCAGACCGACATCTCCTTCACGGTCGCCAGCGATGATTTCCAGGAGGCGGCCGCGGTGAGCCGCCGGGTTGCTGCGGCCCTGGGGTCAGGGGGCGTGTCCTGTGACGACGATGTCGCCAAGGTCTCGGCCGTCGGGGTCGGCATGGCCCGTGAGGAAGGGGTGGCGGGCCGGATGTTTCAGGCGGTGGCCGCCGCCGGCATCAACGTCCGGATGATCACCACCAGCGAGATCAAGATCTCGGCCCTCGTCGATCGGGCCGATGCCAACGCGGCGGTCGCGGCGGTCCATGCGGCCTTCTGCCTCGAGACGCCCTCACCTGCCGAGGTCGCCGAAGGCTCTCTCGAAGAGGGCCCCAAGCCCAGCCCGCTGGAGGTGGTCCGCCGGCTCAAGGGGATGGAAGACCTCGCGATCGAAGACTGCATGCTCGATTCCTCGCAGGCGCTGGTGACGATCATCGGCCTGCCCGACACGCCAGGGGCGGCCGCAGAGATTTTTGCGGCGGCCGCGGCGGCTGGGCTGTTTGTCGACATGATCGTGCAGAGCCATCCGCGAAACGGCCGGGCGGAGATTTCGTTCACGGTGCCGGCCGGCGACGCCGAGCGGGCCGCCGAGGCAGCCCGCACCGCCGCCGCCGCCCACGGGGCAACCGTGGCCGACGTGCCGCACGTGGCCAAGCTCTCGATCACGGGCGTCGGCATCCGCAGCCATGCCGGCGTAGCTGACCGGCTCTTCAAGCCGCTCACCGACGCCGGGATCAACATCGACCTGGTGAACACCAGCGAGACCCGGCTCAACGTGATCGTGGCGGCCAGGCAGGGCAAGAAGTCGCTGCGAGTGCTCCGCAAGGCCTTCGGGCTGCCGGCTGCGAAGAGCAGTTAGCCGAGGACGTTCTCGAGGACGTCCTCCGAGACGTAGATCGGAAGATTCGGCTCGCAGGTTACCGCGACCGCGATGGCGTCGGAAGGACGGGCGTCGATCTCGATGATCTCGCCGTCCTTGAGGACGCGGATCACGGCGTAGTAGGTGTGTTCCTTGAGTTCCGAGATCACCACATCCTGAAACTCCCCACCGAGCATCTCGACGGCCGCCACGAGCAGGTCGTGGGTGAGCGGGCGGGGCGCCTGATGGTGCTTGACCCGTCGATCGATGCTGGTCGCCTCGAAGAGGCCAATGATGATCGGAAACGTCCGGTCGCCGTCGACCTCCGAGAGGTAGACGACCTGCTGATCGTTGACCTCGCTGATGATGATCCGCGAGAGTTCCATCTGGACGCTCATGCCGCGTGCTCCTAGGCGGTGTGGGCCGACGCGTCCAACCGGCTGCGTGAGCCCTCATCGTGAGTCTACCCCAGGGGGGGAGCCGTCCATAGGACCGCCCGCCGGCCGGCGGTTGCAGTGCGGGGGTCGGTTGATGGTAACCGCGGCTTGGGCGAGTTGGTGATGGACGGTTGCGCGAGCTTCCGGGGACCGGGAAAAGCCCAACGACCCGCCGTCCCCCCGGCTCGCGCCGGGGGGCTTTTATGGAAAAGGGGACTGGCTCCGAGCGAAGCGAGGTGCCTGTACCCTTTTCCAGC
>CALGAS010000222.1 GCA_937959175.1 uncultured bacterium
GCCCAAATCGTGGGATGGCGACGGTCGTGCCGGCGGTGTCGTTCCAACGTGGGCCTGCCGAGACACCATGAAGCCCGAAGAAATCCTCCGCATCGTCGACGCGATTCATCGCGACAAGAACATCGACAAGGAGTTTGTGTTCCAGGCGATCGAGGCGGCCCTGGTCACGGCCCTGGCCCGGCAATATGGCGAGACCGCCGAGATCGTCATCGAGATCGACCGCGACGACGGCACGATCTCGGGCACGCACGACGGCCAGCCGATCGAGTCGGCCGAACTCGCCGGCCGGATCGGTGCCCAGACGGCCAAGCAGGTGATCATCCAGAAGATCCGCGAGGCCGAGCGGGATGCAATCCACGAAGAGTTCGAGGAGCAGGTCGGCCACATGGTCTCCGGCGTGGTGACCCGCTTCGAGGGTGCCACCGCCACGGTTACCCTCGGCAATCAAGAGGCGATCCTCCCTCGCAGCGAGCAGATCCCCGGCGAGACCTACCATCCCAGTGAGCGGATTCGGGCCACAATCTTTGAGGTCCGCAAGGTCGGCAGCCGGGTCAAGATCATCCTCTCCCGGATTCGTCCCCAACTGGTTCAGCGGCTCTTTGAGCAGGAAATCCCGGAGATCGCCGACGGCGTGATCGAGATTCGGGCGATCGCCCGCGAGCCCGGCTATCGCAGCAAGGTCGCGGTGATCAGCTCTGACAACCGGATCGACTGCGTAGGTGCCTGCGTCGGCGTGCGGGGCAACCGGATCAAGAACATCGTCGAGGAACTCGGCGGCGAGCGGATCGACATCGTTCGCTGGAGCGACGACCTGCAGGTGCTTGTTCCCAACGCGCTTCAGCCCGCTGAAGTCGATGAGGTGATTCTCTGCCAGATGCTCGGCCGCGGGATCGTCCTGGTGCGGGAAGATCAGCTCTCCCTGGCGATTGGCCGCCGCGGCCAAAACGTTCGCTTGGCCAGCAAGCTCTGCGGCTGGGACATCGAAATCATGACCCAGGAAGAGCTCGACCAGCAGATCGAGCGAGCGACGGCCGGCTTCTCGTCGATCGAGGGGCTCGAAGAGTCGCTCGCGGAGCGGCTGGTTGGCGAGGGTTTCCTGTCCTACGACGATCTCTCGGTGATCGAGCCGGAAGACCTGATGGAAATGGGCGGCTTGTCCGAGGAGGCCGTCGATGCAATCGTTACGGAGGCGGAACGGCGGGCGACCCTGGCCGAAGAGGCCGCGGCCGACGAGCGGCGGAAGCAGCGGGAGTTGGAGCGAATCGCCAAGGCGACCGCGGAGGCCGAGGCCGCCGAGGCAGCGATGGCGGTAGCGGCTGGTGAGGCCGAGCCCGTGGTGGCAGACGGCGAGGAGCCGCCCGCCGAGGGAGGCTCCGACGATTCCGGTGAGTCGACGTGATGGTCGAAACACGTGGCATGACGGGGCTGGCAGCAAAACAAGCAAGCGAGACTGGTTGGACTGGTTGGAACGGCCGGCGGACGCCGGCAGAGAGAGGCACGAGTGGCTGTTCGGATCTACACCCTGGCGAAGGAACTCAAGCTCGACAGCAAGGAGCTCGTCGACCTGTGCACCCGCGCCGGTATCCAGGACAAGGGCTCTGCCCTGGCGAGCCTCAGCGACGAGGAAGTCGCCAAGATCAAGGAGTTCATCGCCGGTAAGGCGAAGGGGCCTGAGCGGCCCGCGGCTCCTGTGCGTCCGGGGGCTCCGGTTCGCCCGACGGCTGCAGGCCCGGTCAAGAAGGAAGACTACATCGCCCCGGCCGGTGTCTCGGGGAAGGGAAAGCCCCAGGAGATGGGCGGCAAGCCTGCCGGCAAGCCAGGCTCGACCAGGCCCCGGCCAGGCGGGCGAACCGGCGAAGGCGGCAAGCCGATGCCCCGCCCGGCCTTCAAGCTCGCTCCCATGCCGGCTGCAGGCAAAGCTCCTCCTCCACCTGCCCGCGGCAAGGAAGAACCGGCTGCCCAGAAGCCCGACGTCAAGCTTCCCCTCGACGCGATCCGCAGCGCCAAGCAGGGTGGCGCCAAGCCGCTGGCCGATCACATGCGGAAGGCGGAGCAGCGACAGGCCGGCGAGTCGGTTCGGGCCCGCACGAGCGGCCTGCTCCGGGGAGGCTCGGCTGCCCCGCCGGTGCCACCTCCACTGCAGCCCGGCGGCCGGCCCCGCCGCAGCCCCTCGAAAACCGGCGGTGGTGATGACCTCCTCGGCGGCCGAGAACTCCGCCAGTTGCACCGGAAGCGAATCGCCGAGAAGCGCGGAGGAATGGACGACGACGACGGCCGACGACGACGACGGATGCCCCGCCAGCGGCGGAGTTCGGGCGTCTCGACGGCTGCTCCCCGCAAGACCAACGCCTCGATCCAGGTGCCCTGCACCGTGCGGGCCTTCTCGGAGGCGATCGGCCTGGCGGCAAGCGAGGTGCTGAAGAAGCTGCTCACCTTTGGCATGGACACGATGCCCAGCATGAGCACCAGCCTCGACCGCGACACGGTCGAGCTCCTCGCCGCCGAACTGGGCGTGCAGCTCGACATCAAGACGGCCGAGGATCTCGAGAAGGAGTTGCTGGCCGGCTTTGACGCAGTGGACGAGGATCCCACCCTTCGCCAGCCGCGGCCCCCGGTGGTCACCTTCCTGGGCCACGTCGACCACGGCAAGACGTCGCTGCTCGACAAAATCCTCGGCATCGACGTCGCCGCCCGGGAGAGCGGCGGCATCACCCAGCACATCCGGGCCTACACGGTCGATCGCAACGACAACGCGATCACGTTTGTCGACACGCCGGGCCACGAGGCCTTCACGCAGATGCGTGCCCGCGGGGCGAACGTCACCGACTGCGCCGTGATCGTCGTGGCGGCCGACGACGGCCTGATGCCGCAGACCGAAGAGGCGATCAACCATGCCAAGGCAGCCGGCGTGCCGATCGTGGTCTGCATCAACAAGATCGACCTGCCGGGGGCTGATGTCGACAAGATCTACCAGCAACTCGCCACCAACGACCTCCTGCCGAGCGAGTGGGGCGGCGAGACGGAAGTCGTCAAGACCAGCGCCCTGACGGGCGAGGGAGTCGATTCGCTCCTCGACACCCTGCTGACGATCGCCGAGCTCCACGACCTGCGGGCCAATCCCGACCGGACGGCCGCGGGCGTCTGCCTCGATGCCTCGATCCACGAGGGCCGCGGCGTCGTCGCCTGCCTGATGGTGCAGAAGGGCACGCTCAAGGTGGGCGATGCGATCGTCTGCGGCGAGGCCAGCGGCACCGTCAAGGCGATGACCAACACCCTGACCCGTCGCAAGGTCTCCGAAGCGGGTCCCTCGATGCCAGTCTTTGTGTCGGGCCTCGATGTGGCCCCCGGCCCCGGCGAGCGGTTCCAGGTGGTCGACGCGATCGCGTTGGCTCGCGAGGTGGCGACCAAGCGGACTGACATCCGCCGCCAGACAGCCCTCTCCAGCGCCCCCGTGCACGTCACGCTCGAGAGTCTCGCCGATCGGCTCGGCACCGAAAAGACGGCCACGCTCAACCTGATCCTCCGGGCCGACGTCCGAGGCTCGATCGAGGCGATCCAGAAGGAACTGGAGAAGCTCGACCATCCCGAGGTCAAGATTCGGGTGCTCCAGGCGATGGTCGGCGGCGTGACCGAGGCCGACGTGGCCCTTGCCGATGCCTCCGACGCGGTGATTATCGCCTTCAACGTCGTGCCCGACGAGCGGGCCCGGGCGGAGGCCGACGACCGGGGCGTGCAGGTCCGCCGCTACGACATCATCTACCAGGTGACCGACGACCTACGGAACGCGCTCGAGGGAATGCTCGCGCCTGAGAAGCGGGAGACGGAACTGGGCCGGGCGCTCGTCCAGCGGACCTTCAGCATCAGCCGGCTCGGCGTGATCGCCGGCTGCCGGGTGATCGCCGGGATCATCGCCCGCAACGCCCGGCTGCGGGTGATCCGCGACAGCCAGGTCCTCGGCGACTACGCGATCGACTCCCTCAAGCGTGAGAAGGACGACGCCCGGGAGGTGCGGGACGGGCTCGAGTGCGGCATCAAGCTGGCCGGCTTCAACGACATCAAGGAGGGCGACATCCTCGAGTGCTACCGGATCGAGGAAGTTGCCCGGACTCTCTCGTGAGCACGCGACGACTCCTCAAGGCGGCCGAGGCGGTGCGGGAGGTGGTCAGCATGGCCATCCTCACGGAGGTCCGTGATCCGCGGGTTCGCGATGTGACCGTGACCCGCGTCGAGATGGCGCCCGATATGCGGTCGGCGACGGTGTACGTCTCGGTGATGGGCGACCCGGCCCGTGAGCGTCTCGCCCTCCAGGGCCTGGCCCGAGCGGCCGGCTTCCTCCAGTCGCGGATCGCCGACCGGATCGAGACCCGCTACACGCCCCGCCTGAAGTTCGAGCTCGACGCCGGCGTGAAGCATTCTCTGGAAATCGCCCGTGTGCTCGGTGAGGTTCTGCCCGCCGCTGCTCCGCCCCCCGACTCCCCGAACCCGTCGGAGCCCTCCGACGCCTCTCCTCAGGAAGACGCATGACCGCACGCAAGCGTTCCACGCCCGCAAAGGCCTCCAAGGCCGCCAGCAAGCAGGCTGCGAAAAAGACCGCCAAAAAGTCGGTCACGAAGGCCGCCAAGACCGCTTCCAGGCCGGCAGCCAAAAAACCAGGTCAAAAGTCCGCCAAGCCGGCGGCAGCCGGCACCGCGAAAGCGGCCGCCAAGGCCAAGCCGACGTCCGCCTCGAAAGCCTCCAAGGCCAAGCCGGCGGCGGCAAAAAAGCCCGCAGAGGCACCGGCGCCCAAGCCCGTCGTTGAAAAAACGCCGCCCCGCGGGCAGCTCGTCCCCAAGCTCTACAAGGCCCTCAAGGCGCACTACAAGCCATTCACGACCGACACTTCCCGGTCGCTTTTGCATCAGGTGATGTTTTCCTGCTGCCTGGAGAACGCCCCGGCCGATGCGGCCGAGCAGGCCTTCAATCGGCTGCTCGAGGCCTATTTTGATCTCAATGAGGTTCGCGTCACGACGGTCGCCGAACTGGCCGAGGCGCTTCAGGGCCTGCCCGATCCGTCGCGGGCGGCCCTCTCGCTCCGCCGGGCCCTCCAGGGCGTCTTCGAGTCGACCTACTCCTTCTCGCTGGAGCATGCCCGCAAGCATTCGCTGGCCCATGGGCTCAAGGTGCTCGAAGGCCTGCATGGCGTGCCGCAGTTTGTCGTCGGGCATGTCGCCTCCACAGCCCTGGGCGGCCACCTGATCCCGCTCGACAAGGGGGCGCTGGCGGG
>CALGAS010000223.1 GCA_937959175.1 uncultured bacterium
ATAGAAGCCCCCCGGCGCGAGCCGGGGGGACGGCGGGCCGTTGGGCAAAACCGGTCTCCGGAAGCTCTGAAAACCGTTCACCACCAACCCGCCCAAAACGCGATCACCACCGAGCGACACAGGTGGCTTTCACGCTCCCCTGGGGGGACAGCGGGCCGTTGGGCTTTCCCGGTCTTCGGGCCCTGCAGCCCGCTCACGCAACTGCCGGCTCGCCGGCAGCCTTCTCGGCCAGCTGCTCCTCGTGAAACTCCGAGCGGCCCTCGCAGGGCGGCTCACCGTAGAGTTCGTGCATTCCGGCGACGGCTGCGAGGTATTCGTTGAAGTGCGGATCCATGATGAAGCCCTCCTTGGCTGACAGGACGTTGCTCGACGGTTCAACCGTGATGGCCTTCTCTACGCAACAACTCGCTCCGCGGTTCTCGATTCCCCACCTCACGGGAGGTGATCCGGGCAGGCTGCGAAACCCTGGGAAAGCGGGGAAGTTTTTGGTCTTTCTGGCCGTCGGCTGGCCTGCTACCGTCCCGCTCCCGCAACAGGCCTGCCCCGCATGTACAAGCTCCTCCTCTGCTGCCGCTACCTCCGCACGCGGTGGATCGCGCTTGCCAGCGTGATCAGCGTCACCCTCGGCGTGGCGACAATGATCGTCGTCAACGCGGTGATGGCTGGCTTCTCCAACGAGATGCAGACGCGGATTCACGGCATCCTCTCCGACCTGATCTTCGAGAGCCACTCGCTCTCCGGCTTCCAGGACCCTGATTGGCACATGGAGGAAATCCGCCGTGCCGGCGGCGACGAGATCACCGGCATGACGCCCACCGTTGCCGTGCCGGCAATGCTCAACTTCCAGGTCCGCGGCCAGTGGATCACCCGCCAGGTGATGCTGATCGGGATCGACCAGGCCACCCACGCCAGCGTCAGCGACTTCGGCCGCTACCTGCAGCATCCCGACAACCGCCACCAGCTCTCGTTCGACCTCCGGGACGGCGGCTATGACACGATCGACAGTCAGGCCGGCGGCAGCGAGCCGACGCGGCCCGCTCTCGAAGCCGCCGGCTGGCCCCACCGCCGGATGCGGGTCGAGCGGGAACGGCTCTGGCGAGAGCGGCTCGAGGCCGAGCGGGCGGCCAACGGCGATGCCGCACCCCCGGAAACCTCCGGTCAGCCTGTCCGACCCGTGGATCAGCAGGTGGATGCGGTCCTTGCCGCCACGAGCGACACCCCCGCGAGCACGGCTCGCGCCGAGGGCGAGCCGGCCACCGGCCGGCCCAGTGATCCCTTCCGGCAGGCCCGGCCGGCTGAGGGCACCCGGATGGATCCGGCCACCGAGCAGTTCACCGGCCTCGTGCCAGGCATCGGCCTGGCGAGTTTTCGGGACTCGACCGGTATCGACCGCTTCCTCGTCCTGCCGGGCGACGACGTCAAGGTGACCTTCCCCACCGCCGGCACGCCTCCCAAGGCGGTCAGCGACACCTTCACGATCGTCGACTTCTACGAGAGCAAGATGAGCGAATACGACTCCAACTTCGTGTTCGTGCCGATCGCCGACCTCCAGCGGATGCGGGGCATGATCGATCCCGAGTCGGGCCTGGCGAGCGTCAACTCGATCCAGATCAAGCTCCGCGAGGGGGCGAATCTCGAGGAGGTCCGCGACCGACTGCGAAAAGCCTTCCCGGCCGACCTTTACGCCGTCGCCAGCTGGAAGGACAAGCAGGGCCCGCTCCTGGCCGCCGTCGACATGGAGATGGCGGTGCTCAACATTCTCCTGTTTCTGATCGTGGCGGTGGCCGGCTTCGGGATCCTCGCGATCTTCTTCATGATCGTCGTCGAGAAGACCCGCGACATCGGGATCCTCAAGTCGCTCGGGGCCCGGGCCTCGGGCATCGCCGGAATCTTTCTCGGCTACGGCCTGTTCCTCGGCATGGTCGGCGCCGGCGCCGGCCTCGCCCTCGGCCTGGCGATCGCCCTGAACATTAATACGATCCGGGCCGGCGTCGAGTGGCTCACCGGCCAGCGGGTCTTCGACCCGTCGATCTACTACTTCTTCACGATCCCCACGATCATCGACCCGGCCACCGTCGCCTGGATCGTCGCGGGCGCCGTTGCCATTGCCGTGGCCTCGAGCGTTCTGCCGGCCTTGCGGGCCGCCCGGCTCCATCCCGTGGAGGCCCTTCGCCATGAGTAGCGGTACCCTGGAGCGGCCGGCCGTTGCCGCCCTTTCGACAGCCCCGCCGCCGCTGCTGGCCGTTCACGGTCTGCGGAAGCGGTATCGGTCGGGTGATCGCACGCTGGAAGTCCTCCAGGGCGTCGATTTCGAGCTCGCCGCGGGCGAGTGTGTCTCGGTGATCGGCCAGAGCGGCTCTGGCAAGAGCACGCTCTTGCACCTGATGGGCCTGCTCGATGCAGCCGACGCCGGCAGCGTGCACCTGGCCGGCCGGCGGATCGACGGGCTTCCCGGACGGGAACGCGACCGGCTTCGCAACACCGAGATCGGCATGGTGTTTCAGGCCTACCATCTCCTTCCGGAGCTGACCGCCCTGGAAAACGTCCTCGCGCCGCTGATGGTTCGGCACGGCGTCTTCGCATGGCTGAAGGCCCGTGGCGAGGCCCGCCGACGGGCGACCGAGCTGCTTGAACGGTTCGGCCTCGGCGAGCGGCTCCATCACAAGCCCCGGCAGCTCTCGGGCGGCGAGATGCAGCGGGTGGCGATCGCCCGGGCGCTCGTCGGCGGCCCCCGGCTCCTCCTCGCCGACGAGCCGACCGGCAATCTCGACGCCGAAAGCGGGGCCGGAATCCTCGAGGTGCTCACCTCGTTGAACCGCTCCGAAGGGCTTTCTATAGTGCTCGTCACCCACGACGCCTCGATCGCCAGCAGGGCCGACCGCGTCGTCCGGCTGGCGGCCGGTCGCGTTGAGACGGTCTAAGGCCGCTCGCCCGGTGGGTCATTCTTCCCGCTCCGGTATGCCCATGTCGCGGCTGATCTTCATGAACGACTCGCTCGTGCCCGAGCACGAGGCGAAGGTAAGCGTCTTCGATCACGGCCTCCTCTATGGGGACGGCGTCTTCGAGGGGCTGCGGAGCTATGCCGGGAAGGTCTTCCGGCTGGAAGCCCACATCGACCGGCTGTTTGCCAGCGCGCGGGCGATCTGTCTCGAGATCCCGCTCTCCAAGGAGGCGGTCATGGGAGCGGTCGTCGACACGCTCGCCGCCAACAACCTGGCCGACGGCTACGTGCGGCTGATCGTCACCCGCGGTGCCGGCGGCCTCGGGCTCGATCCTGCCAAGACGAGCAACCCGCAGGTGATCGTGATCGCCGACACGATCAGCCTCTACCCCCGCGAGTACTACGAACAGGGCCTGCGGATCGTGACGGCCGCCACCCAGCGGACCCAGTCAGCGGCCCTCTCGCCGCGGATCAAGTCGCTCAACTACCTCAACAACATTATGGCCAAGCTCGAGGGCCTCCAGGCCGGCTGCGTCGAGGCCCTGATGCTCAACCACAAGGGTGAGGTGGCCGAGTGCACCGGCGACAACGTGTTTGTCGTCCGGGGCGGCAGGCTGCTGACGCCGCCGCCCGACGCCGGCATCCTCGAGGGGATCACTCGCGGGGCCGTGATGGAGCTTGCCGTCGCGGCCGGTCTCGAATGTCGCGAGCAGACGCTCGTCCGGCACGACCTCTACACGGCCGACGAGTGCTTCCTGACCGGCACGGCGGCCGAGGTGATCCCGGTCGTCGAGATCGACGGCCGGAGGATCGGGTCAGGCATGCCCGGCCCGATCACCCGGCAGCTGACCGCCGACTTCCACGCCCTCGTCCGACAGCCCTCGGTCTGACCGCGTCGAGGCCGTTTTGCGGGCTCGGGGTGAGCCCGTGCCGTGTCGCTCGGACGCTCGCTTCCGGCGTCCTGCCTTTCGCTCGCTCTCTTGTTGGCTCGCTCTCGGCGTCCCTGCCTTCGCTTCGCTAGCAGGGCCCACCCCTCGCGAACCCACGATTTCGTGTGTCCTCGGGTTGGAAAAGGGTACAGGCACCTCGCTTCGCTCGGAGCCAGTCCCCGTTTCCATAGAAGCCCCCCGGCGCGAGCCGGGGGGACGGCGGGCCATTGGGCTTTTCCCGGTCCCCGGAAGCCCGCACAACCGTCCCCCACCAACCGGCCTAATCCGCGAGCGGGCCTACCGGATTCCGCTCGTGATCCCCACTGGAAAAACAGCCGGCCACCGGGGGCTGCCGCGGTCTTCCAGTGCGGCAACCCGGGCGGCGATCGCCCGCGCCTCAGCCAGCGTGCGGCAGAGGGTGAAGCAGGCGCTGCCGC
>CALGAS010000224.1 GCA_937959175.1 uncultured bacterium
GACGAGCGCCGACGTGAGCGCGAAGAAGGGGTTCTGTGTCGTCGCCCCGATCAGAGCGATCACCCCCTGCTCGACGTCGGGCAGGAGCACGTCCTGCTGAGCCTTGTTGAAGCGGTGAATCTCGTCGATGAACAGGCAGGTCTTCTCGCCGTCGTCCTCGAGCCGACGGCGGGCCGCCGCAAGCACCTCGCGGACATCCTTGACGCCTGAGGCGGTCGCCGAGATCTCGAGGAACCGCCGCCGCGTCTCGGTGGCGATGATCTCGGCGAGCGTCGTCTTGCCGACGCCGGGGGGACCGTAGAGGACCACCGAGCCGAGCCGGTCGGCCTCGATCAGCCGCCGGAGCAGCTTGCCCTCGCCGACGATCGGCTCCTGGCCGACATAGTCGGCCAGCCGACGGGGCCGCATCCGGGCGGCCAGCGGGGCGGCCCGGGCGACATTGGCGGCGCGGGAGGCGGCAAACAGGTCGGGCATGATGGAAGCAAGCGGGTGCAGGGCCGGGGTTGCCCGTGCCATCTCGCCGGACGTTCGATTACGGCACGCGGGCTGGCTCGAGTTCACCGGCGGGAATCTCCTCCGACCGGACGACCTTGCCCTCGACGTCGCGGATCGTGAGCGTGACCGCCGGCGGCTTCCCCTCGGCCGCGGCCTCCCAGTCGATCTCGATCGTGCCGAAGTTGGCCGCGTGAAAACGCTCGCCGAGCCGGTGGCGGTTCGGCTCGTCGTGGAGCCGGGTGCCGCCGGGCTGGTTGAAGCTGCTGGCGGTCAGGTCGTAGAGCGGATAGGTGAGGGCCTCCTCGCCCGCGGAGATCCGGCTAATCTCGGCCGAGTGGCGATCGCCGCTGACGACGATTACCCCGGCCGCTCCCGACTCGCGGAGCATCGCCAACAGCCGCGCCCGCTCGGCGGGCAGATTGCCCCAGTGCTCCCAGCCGTGCTCGATGCTCGCCACCTGGATGCTCGAGAGCACGATCCGCAGATCGGCCGGCTCCCGCAGGGCCTCGGCCAGCCAGGCCCACTGCGCCTCGCCGAGCATCGTGGCCTCGGGATCGTCGCTGGGGACGTACGGCCCCCTCCCCTTGACCCGCTCGGCCTTCGGCAGGGCCTCGAGCGGCGAGCGGTTCGACCGCGTGTCGAGGCAGATGAACTGCACCCGCCTGCCCGGCGGCCCGACGACAACCTGCCGGTAGATGCCCTCCCGACTGCGAACCGCCGCGTCGGCGGGAATTCCGAAGAAGTCGAGAAAGACCTGCTGCGACTCCTGCCGCATCGGATACTCGCGGCCGCCGTCGTTGACGCCGTAGTCGTGATCGTCCCACACCGCCACGATCGGGATGGTGTTGCGGATCGCCCCGAAGCCCCGGTCGGCCGCGAGCAGGTCGTACTTGCCCCGCAGGACCGCCATGTCTTCGGTGTCGCCGTAGACGTTATCGCCAAGCATCAAGAGGACGTCGGGCTTGAAGCTGCTGATCGCCGACCAGATCGGCATCGGCCGGTCCTGCCGGGCGCAGGAGCCAAGTGCGATTCGTGAGATTTCCAACTCAGCCGGAGGCTCCCCGGCCGCGGCTGTGAGCGATCCGATCACCAGCGTGAGCGCCGGCAGCGAGAAACAACGACAAGACTGCATCAGGCTCCTCTCTTCGGGCCTGGTCAGCCCGTCCAAACAAACTCCACCGCCGCATCGATCTCGGGATGCAGGCTCTTGTGCACCGGGCAGGCAAGCGCCGCCTGCTCGAGCATGGCCCGCCGCTCATGGTCGGCCGGCAGGGGGATCATGATCCGCGTCTTGAGCGAGGCGATCCGCCGTGGAGCGGCATCGCTCATCACCTTTTCCGTCTCGGTCGTCATACCGGCCAGATCGAGCCCGTGGCGGTCGGCGACGATGCCCAGGATCGTCATCATGCAGGCACCGAGGGCCGTGGCGACGAGGTCGGTGGGAGAGAAACTCTCCCCCTTGCCGTGGTTGTCGACCGGGGCATCGGTGACCAGCGTGGTGCCGGAGGGGCCGTGCGCGGCGGCGCAGCGAAGCCCGCCCTCGTAGGTGGTGGTGAGTCTGACCATCGATCGCATCCTGCGGGCTGGGAACTGGTCCTGAGTGTACAAAAAGGGGACATCCCCCTTTTCTCAGCCATCGGCCGCGACAACGCCTTGAATGATCGTCGTACAAAAAGGGGACATCCCCCTTTTCTCAGCCATCGGCCGCGACAACGCCT
>CALGAS010000225.1 GCA_937959175.1 uncultured bacterium
GCTCGGAGCCAGTCCCCATAGAAGCCCACCGGCGCGAGCCGGTGGGACGGCGGGCTGTTGGGCTTTTCCCGGCTCCCGGAAGCCCGCACAGTTCTTCACCACCAACACGCCCCTAACGCTGTCACGACCAAGCGACCCCTGGTGGCTGCCAACACCTCCCGGTGGGACGGCGGGCGGCTGGGCGAGCGGTCGGTTGCTTCAGAGTCCGTCGGCCGGGCCGCTCGGAGGCCCTTCAAATGCGGCCGGGATGATGTCGCCTTCGGCGGCTGGGTCGGCCGCGAGGATCGCCCGGTTGGGTCGATAGCTCGAGGTGCCGCCGGGCCGGTAGCCTGGATCGGGCCGCCGCTTGGGCGGGCTCAGCGAACCGGGCAGCACCCGCTCCGACGGGGTCGACGGAGCGGCCGAACTGCCCGCCGGGTCGATCGACGGCTGGGTTGCTCCTACCGCGGGGTCGGCGGCGGGAGCCGCGCTGCCAAAACGGGCCGACTCGACCGGCTGGGTTGCTGGCAGTCCGCCAAGCGGCGTCGGCTCGGTCGCGGCGGGTTCGGACGAGGCGGGCTGATAGCCGCCCGAGAAGCGGCTGCTGTGCTCGGAATAGCGGGAGGAGCCGGCGGCCGGCGGCGCGGCGGGTGCGGAGGTCGGCGGGGTGGCGGATGCCCAGCGATCCGAGCCGCGGGGCTCGGCCGCAGCCGGAGGCACCGACGAGTAGCGGGATCCTGCTGCCGGGCCGGCGGGCTGTTGGTTGAAGGCTGGCGCGGCGGCCAGGCCGGCCGTGGCGGCTGCAGCCGGATCGGCGGGAGCCGCCTGGGACGAGGGCATGGCGGCCGCGGGGTCGGCTTGCCGCGGCGAAAGGCTCGCGTAGGGGCCGACCTGCGGGGCGACGGTTGCCGGTTCCGCGGTGCCGGCGGTTGCCGTCGGGGCCGGGCTGGATGGCGGGGGTGTGGGCCTGGTCGTGCCGTAGGTCACACTCGACGCTTCAACGACGCCTGCCGGGCTGCCGCTCGCCGCAGCGGCCGGGTCGGTGCGGGTTGTTTCGCTGAGGACGTAGGCCTCTGGCGTTTCGGTCGTCGGGTAGGGCTTCGCCGTCTCGGACGGCTTGGAGACGGGGGCGTCAAACGAGGGGGCCGAAGCCAGCGACTCGTTGGGGGCGGTGCCGCCGAAACTCCACCATGACGGCTTGCTTCCCCACGTGCCCGTCTTGCAGCCGGCTGCCGCCACGGCAAGCAGGGCCACGGCCACCAGGCGGTGCTGGCCGCCGCAGAAACTCTGACTCAGTCGTCGGCCTGTGAACATGCCGCTGCCTCCGCGCGAAACGAAATTTTCTCGAGCGGGGCAGGGAATAGGTGTCGCCGCCGGCGGCGTCAACGCCAACCTGGCCGCCCGCCCCCGGACCGGAGTGGATCCGGGGGGCGGGGCAAGGTGGGGCGCCGGCGGGGATCAGGCCTTGGCCGCCGCGAACCGCTTTCCGATCGCGTCCCAGTCGACGACGTTGTAGAAGGCGGTAACGTAGTCGGCCCGGCGGTTCTGGTAGAGCAGGTAATAGGCATGCTCCCAGACGTCGATGCCCAACAGCGGCGTGTTGCCGTGCATCACCGGGCTGTCCTGATTGGCCGTGCTCTCGATGAGCAGCGTGCCCTTGGGATCGAGGGAGAGCCAGGCCCAGCCGCTGCCGAACCGCTTCATGGCAGCGTCACTGAACGAGGTCTTGAAGTTCTCGTAGGAGCCGAAGACGCTCGTGATCGCCTCGCCGAGGGCTCCACCCGGCTCGCCGCCCTTGCCCGCGCCGAGCGACTCCCAGAAGAGGGAGTGATTGGCGTGACCGCCGCCGTTGTTGCGGACGGCCGTGCGGATCGCCTCAGGCACCTTCTCGAGATCGGCGATCAGTTTCTCCACCGGGAGGGCCGCCAGGTCGGCATGGCCCTCGAGGGCCTTGTTGACGTTGGCGACGTAGGCGGCGTGGTGCTTGTCGTGGTGAATCTCCATCGTGCGGGCGTCGATGGACGGCTCGAGGGCGTCGAAGGCGTAGGGGAGGGCGGGAAGCGTGTAGGCCATGGAGGGAGTTTCCTTCTGCTGGGAACGGGATTGCTGGGACCGGAATGTCGCCGAGGTGCGGCTGGCGGATGCCTCCGGGGCGGACGCTGCCCGCGACACGAACGGAGCCATTTTTCCGCCACCTGCTTGCGGGATGGTAGCCCTTCCCGCCGCGGCCGGCAAATACCCTCCCGCCGGCGACCCTGCCGGGTGGTCGGGTTCTCGGGGAGGTTTGCACGGCGTCGACTCTGCCGGCGGTGCCAGCGGCACGGACTCGGCCGCCCCTCCGGTTGTCATTGAATCCGATGGCGGCGACTGGACGAAGCAACGACAAGCGTCTCGTTGGGGCCCGCCAGGCTCGGGCCCGCGGTTCGCGCCGGGGCGAAGGATCATCCCGGTTCCCTGCGGAAAGGATTCGAAGCGGTCCGATGGCTCTGCGTGCCTCCTCCCGCCGCGATCAGCGGCGGCGTCTGCTCGCCTCGCGCACCCGTGACGCATCGGCCGAGGTGGTGGAGCATGCGACAGCCGCATCGCCACCGACGGCCTACGACGAGGCGGCTCGTCCCGAGCGGCACCCGGCGCTCGCGACCAGGCTGCCGGTGGGGATCGGGAGGCTCACGCTGGCGATCGTCGCCATCCTGCTGGTGTTTGGCGGCGGGATCGCCCTGATGGTCTCCGGGCCGTTGCTTGGGCGGCCGCTGGTCACACCCGGGGAGCAGTTTCCCGCGACCCTTGCGGTGATCGCCGGCGGGTTTGACGCCCGGGCGGCGCTGCCAGTGCCGATCTGGCTGGGAGTGGTCGCGGTCTTGGGGGCCGCCGCCGTGGCTGGTTCGGTGAAACACATGCGGCGGCATCGCCGCGACGACTACAAGGGGCGGTTTCGCGCCTGGGGCTGGCTCGCCGGCCTGTTGACGCTCTCGGCCTGGTCGGCCGTCGTGCCGCTGGGGCCGCTGGTGGCGACCGCGCTGACGGAGGCCACCGGCGTGTCAGCCGGGCCTGGCGGTGTCGGCTGGTGGGTCGGTCTGGCCGGGATCGCCTTCACGATCGTGCTGCCGTGGGCGGTCTTGCCGCTCCGGGAGCGAGCCGGCACAGCCTGGTGGTGCCTGCTGGCGGCGGCGGCGTGGGGAACTGCCGCGGCAATGCCCTGGGCCGGGCCGTTCGTCGGCGGCGATGGCCGGGGGGCGGTCATCGCACTGGCGGCATGGTCGGCGGGGGCAGGGCTCTGGCTGGTGGCGCTGCTGACGGCAGCCCGGTCGGTGATCCGCGAGGTGCGGGGTGAGGTGACGGCCGTCAGCCGATCGGCGAAGCGGAGCCGGCGGGCTGCGGCTCGCGACAACGAAGCAGTTGCCGAATCCGCCGCCCATGACGCCGATGACTCCTCCGGCGACGGCTGGGAGACCGCACCGGAAAACGACCGGGCGGGCGACGCGAGCGGCTACGAGGAGCCGGTGGATGCGGATGCCGACGAGGCCCAGTCCCCGTCCCACCGCCGCAAACTCTCCAAGGCCGAGCGGCGGCGGCTGCGAAAACTCGCCCGGATGAACGGTGAGGCGGCATAATGCCCGCTCCCCGGAGTCCGTCTGCATGACCGTTCGCACGCGTTTCGCCCCCAGCCCCACCGGCTATTTGCATATCGGCGGCGTCCGCACCGCGCTGTTCAACTGGCTCTTCGCGAGGCGGCACGGCGGGCAGTTCGTCCTCCGGATCGACGACACCGACCTGGCCCGCAACATCGACGAGGCCCTCGAGCCGATTCTCGAGGGCCTCCGCTGGCTTGGCATCGACTGGGACGAAGGGCCAGGGGTCGGTGGGCCCTACGGCCCCTACTTCCAGTCGCAGCGGGCCGACCGCTACCGGGCCGCGGCCGAAAAGCTGCTCGCCTCAGGCCATGCCTACCGCGACTACGCGACGCCAGCCGAGCTCGACGAGGAGCGGAAGGCGGCCCAGGCTGCCGGCAAGCCCTTCCTCTACAGCCGCCGCTTCGCCGCCTTCGACGATGCGACGGCGGCCCGCTTTGAAGCAGAGGGCCGCAAGCCGGTCGTGCGGCTGAAGATGCCGCGGGAGGGAGCGCTCGTGCTCGACGACGCCGTCCGCGGGCGGGTCGAGTTTGCCTGGGAGCGGGAGCAGGATCATGTCATCCAGCGGGCCGACGGCTCCTGCCTCTATCATCTGGCGAGCGTCGTCGATGACCACGACCTGGCGATCACGCACGTGATCCGGGCGGAGGAGCATCTCTCCAACACGCCGCGGCAGGCGTTCATCGCCCTCTCGCTCGGCTACGAGCTGCCGGTCTACGCCCACTTGCCGCTCGTGGCCGAGCCGGGCAGTCGCACGAAGCTCTCCAAGCGGAAGCTCGCGACCTACCTCAAGAACCAGGACTTCCGCCGGGTGATGGAGCACGGCCAGGCGATCGCCGAGCGGATCGGCCTGGCGGGCGAGGCCGACACCTTCAATCCGGTGATCGTCGACTTCTACCGGGAGGTTGGCTATCTCCCGTGGGCGATCGACAACTACCTTGCCCTGCTTGGCTGGTCGTACGACGACAAGACCGAGTTCTTCACGCGGGACGAACTGATCGAGAAGTTTTCCCTCGAGCGGATCAACGCCTCGCCGGCGAGTTTCGATCCCAAGAAGCTCTGGGCGGTCGAAGACCATTACATGGCTTCCCTTCCGATCGAGGAGAAGCTGGCGATGATGCTGCCCTACCTCGAGAAGGCGGGCCTCGTCGCCTCGCCGCCGACGGCCGAGCAGCGGGCGATCGTGGAAAAGGTGATCGAGGCGGCGGGCGACCGGCTCAAGGTGGCCGGCGACATCCTCGCCTACGCCGACTTCTTCCTCGTCGAGGAGCCGGAGATGGATCCCGCGGCGGTCGCCAAGCGGCTGGCCAAGCCGGGCGTGCGGCCGCTCCTCGAGGCGTTTGCGGCGGCGGTGCGAGAGGTGGAGCCCTTCGAGCCGGGGCCGCTCGAAGACGCCCTCAAGGCGACGGCCGAGGCGGCCGGGGCGAAGGTGGGCGATCTCGTGCATCCGGTTCGGGTGGCGATCACCGGCCGCGGCGTCGGGCCGGGGCTTTATGACTGCCTGGCGATCCTCGGCCGGGAGCGGTCGCTCGCCCGGCTGGAGCGGGCCCTGCCGCGTTGCGGGTGAGGCGGGGAGCAGGTGCGGGTGGGAGTGGGTGTTGGTGGGAGTGGGTGTTGGTGGGAGTGGGGGAGCGGCGGTCGTCCCGGCGGGAGACGTGGGCAGCCACCAGGGGTCGCTTGGTCGTGACAGCGTTTTGGGCGTGTTGGTGGTGAACGGTTAGGCGGGCTTCCGGGGACCGGGAAGGCCCAACGGCCCGCCGTCCCCCCGGCTCGCGCCGG
>CALGAS010000226.1 GCA_937959175.1 uncultured bacterium
GCCAAGATGCTCGCTGCCGACTCCACCACGCCGCTGCCGGCCCCGAGATTCCCGAAGTGGCTCTTGGCGGCTACCGTCGGCACGCTCCCGGCCGACTCGCCGAGGGCATCGCCGAGGGCCGCCGCCTCCTCGCGGTCGCCATTGGCGGTGCTGAGGCCCTGGGCATGGATGTGACCGAGGCTGGCGGGGTCGATGCCGCTGCCGGCGACCGCCCCGGCAATCGCCCGGCCGAGCGCTTCCCGCCGTCGTCCGACGCCGCCCCGATTGACTGCCGTGGCAGCGGCATGGCCCGCGACCTCGGCGTAGATGCGGGCCCCGCGTCGCTCGGCGGCCGACCGTTCCTCGAGGATCAGCACGCCCGCGCCCTCGCCGAGCACCATGCCCCGCCGGTCGCGATCGAAGGGCCGGCTCCAGGTCGCCGGGTCGGCGGCGTCGGGACCGTCGACGGCGACCTGCTCGCTCTGGAGAGCGTGCACGGTCTTCATCGGATGGACGCGGGTGCCGGTCGCCCCGGCCACCATGATGTCGGCCATCCCCCGCTGGATCGTGACGCAGGCCTCGGCGATTGCCAGGTGGCCGCTGGCCTCGCGGACGGTCAGCGAGTTGCTTGGGCCCCGCAGGTCGTTGAAGATCGCGATGTGGCTGGCTGGCATGTTCGGGAGATACTTGAGCAGCCAGAGCGGGTTGAGCATCGGCATCCCGTCGCTGGCCCAGCGGTCGTAGTCGAACGAACCGTCGGCCGCCCGGCAGGCGGCCACGGCGGCGGTGAAATCCTCCGGCAGCGTCAGCATGTAGTCCGAGCCGAATACGCAGCCAAACCGCTCGGGGGCATGGTGGGCCTTGGGTTCACCGGCGTCGTGGAGGGCCCGCTGGGCGGCCGCCACCGCCATCTGACTCTCGCGGCACATTACCTTAAGACCCTTGCGGATCACCTTCTTGGTAGCAGCCTCGAGTTCCCCAAAATCGGCGATCCCGCCGCTGAAGCAGCGGGCCTCGGCGGCATGGTGCAGGGGGAGGCCGCTGGAGGGAAAGGACTCGATCGGGGCCACCCCGCTTCGGCCCGCTTGCAGGCCGTCGAAGAGTTCATCGGCCGAAAGCCCCAGCGGGCAGACCACGCCCAGGCCCGTCACCACCACCTGTCGTTCGCTCATGCAGGAACCATCTCGCTGTGTCTTTCCGGCCGCGGGTCATACCACGACAACCGCGGTCGCTCTCAGCGAGCCGCGGCCAGCCGCGGCTCCACTACCACCACCACATCCCGCCGCTCCACGTCGGGGATCAGGGCCGGAACACCCCCATTTTGCGCAGGCGCGGGCCACGGCACCAAGCCGAGTCCGACCAGGAGCGTGTGTCCGGCCGGCCAGCGAAGCCGCTCCCCGATCCGCATCGCCGCCATCTGCGGCACCTGGACGCTCACCGGCGGCCCGCCCGCCGGGGCCGGGAAGGTCGCCTGGGCCATCCGTTCGATCTGATCGATCCGGCAGCGAAATGCCGCTTCAACGCCCGAGCCGTCCGTGGCGAGGAGGGGCTGCACGTCGATCGAGATCCCCTCGTCGCACGAAGCCTGGAGGGGCCGCCAGCCCGGTGCGGCCGGCTGCGGCAGGTAATCCTGCACGTAGGCCTGCCGCCGGCCGCCGGCGAGCGATGCGGGCACCCCGTTGGCCGCCAGGACGGGGCCGACAGGGAGCTCCATGACGTCGTTGCGGGCCCGCAGCTGGCCCACCAAGACCGCGGCCGCCTCGCGAGGCAGGATCCAGGCCTGCACGCCGGCGGTCGCGGTCGGAATCGGCGTCAGGGCGGGGCGGGCGGCGGCCCGCCAGCCCGGTCCGTCGAAGCCGAGGACGCGGATCTGATAGCGGTGGGGAGTGTCGGCCTCGGTGACGAAGCGGTCGACAATCGCCGCGACGCGGGCCTGCATCTCGGGGTCGTGGAAGCAGGAGAGTTTGCCGTCGCCCGCCGAGAGCGAGGCCGGGCTGGCCCCGTGCCAGGCCGGGTAGCCGGTCTCCTCGAGGATCCAATCGACCACGTGCCGCTCGCTGTCAGGGCCGGCCGCGGCAACGAATGGGGCGAGGTCGTAGACCTTCCAGACCTGGCCGGCGTCGGTTGGGATCTGGCCTTGGGCGGCCGCGGCAAGCAGCCAAATGCCGCCGGCAGCGACCGCACAGCGACGGGAACACGACAGCGGCATGGGCACCTCCACGGGACCATCCGACCGGTTCAGGCACTCGGCGTGGCTACGAGGCCAGCCGGGCCAACAGCAGGCTCGCGTTGTGTCCGCCAAAACCGAAACTGTTGCTGACCACCGCATCGACCTGGGCCTCCCGGGCCTGATTGGGCGTGTAGTCGAGATCGCAGGCGGGGTCGGGCGTCTGGTAGTTGATCGTCGGCGTGATCACGCCCCGGTCGATCGTGAGTGAGCAGATGACCAGTTCGATGCCACCGCTGGCCCCGAGCGTGTGGCCGAGGTGGCTCTTGGTACTCGAGACGGCCAGTTGGCCGGCATGGGCCCCGAAGACCCGCTTGATCGCGGCGGTTTCGGCCTTGTCGCCCAGGGGCGTGCTGGTGCCGTGGGCATTGATGTACTGCACGGCCTCAGGGCCCAGTTCCGCGTCGGCAAGAGCCATTTCCATGGCGCGGGCGGCACCGCGGCCCTCCTCGTCAGGCTGGGTGATATGGCCGGCGTCGCCGCTGGCCCCATAGCCCTTGAGCTCCGCGTAGATTCGGGCGCCCCGCCGGCGGGCGTGCTCGAGCTCCTCGATCACGACCACGCCGGCACCCTCGGCCAGCACGAAGCCGTCGCGGTCGGCGTCGAAGGGACGGCTCGCCTCCTGGGGGGCGTCGCCGCGGAACGAGAGGGCCCGCATATTCTGAAAGCCGGCCAGGCCGATCGGCGTCAGGGCTGCCTCGCTGCCCCCGGTGACCATCACGTCGGCATCGCCGTATTGGATCGCCCGGAGGGCCGAGCCGATCGAGTTGGCAGCGCTGGCGCAGGCCGTGGCGGCGGCGAAGTTGGGCCCCTTGATGCCGAACAGGCTCGAGACGTGGCCGCTGGCCGAGTTGACCATCAGCTTCGGGATCGTGAACGGGGAGACCTTGTCGATCCCCTTGTGGAGGAGCCGCTCCTCCTGGACCTCGAACTCCCAGAGCCCGCCGATCCCCGAGCCGATCACCACACCGCAGCAGAAGGGGTCCTCGCGGGAAAAGTCGAGGCCGGAGTCAGCGACGGCGTCTTTCGCAGCGGCGAGGGCGAACTGCGTGAACCGGTCGAGCCGCTTGAGTTCCTTGGGAGGCGCGACGTCTTCCTGGCTCCCGTCCCAGGGTACCTGACCGCCGAACTGAACGCGGTAGCCCTCGACATCGAAGAGCGTGATCGGGCCGACGCCGCTGTCGCCTCGGACGATCCTCTCCCAAACGTTCTCGACCGCTCGCCCGAGCGACGTGACCAGCCCCAGCCCCGTCACTACCGCCCGCCGCTTCATCGCGCCTCCTGCAATCGCCTCGCCATCCTGTTCCTGCTCATGAACCCTAGAGACGCCTGCGGCCTCCGAAATCGAGACCAGTCATTCGGCTCCGAGCGGCCAAGCCCAAATCACCGAAACTCGAGCCGGCTGCGATCAGCCTGCAGCCGAACCGGAGGCCTGGTGCTTCTCGATGAACTCCACGGCCTGGCCGACCGTCTGGATCTTCTCGGCGGCGTCGTCGGGAATGTTGATCTCGAACTCCTCCTCGAGCTCCATGACCAGTTCGACGGTATCGAGCGAGTCGGCGCCGAGGTCGTTGATGAACGAGGTCTCCGGGGTGATCTGGTCCTTGTTCACCCCGAGTTGCGACGCCACGATTTCAATCACTCGATCTTGGACAGATGCCACCTTGCAAATCCTCCACAGGCTCGGAGCCGGTCTTTCGCGGTGTACCGCAGCCTTCGGAGGCTGCCTCGATCGCCCGCGTTCACTGCGAAGATATACCCGTTTGGCCCCGAACGTGTCCAGACCGTGAAAATCTCGCAGCATTTGAAGGTTTTCGGCAGCCCGAGAGACGTGCGACAGTCCAC
>CALGAS010000227.1 GCA_937959175.1 uncultured bacterium
ATCATGCATTTCCAGGCCTGGCAGGCGGCCCTGGGGGACGGCCCTGGGGCCTCCGATCTTCAGGAAGGCATGCGGCTCTTGCAGATGGCCGCCGACGAGTCGCGGCGACTGATCGCCGGCCTGCGGCCGCCGGCCCTCGACGAACTCGGCATCGTCGAGGCGATCGAGTCGCTCGTGGCCGACGCTCGGGCCGAGGTGCCGCAGGTGCAGTTTACCCACGACCTGCCCGGGCCTCGGCTGCCGCCCCATCTCGAGACCACGATCTTCCGAATCGTGCAGGAGTCGCTCTCCAACGTCCGCAAGCACGCGGCTGCCACGACAGCGGAGGTCGATATCTCCCGCCGGGGCGATGCGGTGCTCGTCCGCGTTCATGACGACGGCAGCGGCTTCGATCCCGGGGCGGTGCCAGACGAACGCTTCGGGCTGGAGGGCATCCGGCAGCGATCCCTGCTGATGGGAGGCGAGCCCCGGATCATCTCGGCCCCGGGTCAGGGCACAACGATCGAGGTCCGGCTCCCGGTGGCACGCGACGAAGCCGGCGGAGAACCCGGGCCGGTTTGAAGCCGCTAGGCGGCTTTCTGCATCGTCTCGAGCGACCGGCCGAGCCGGCGGCGGCCCTTGCCCTTCGCGGGGGAATCGATCACCTTCGGCTCGCCGGCAACCGCCAGGCGATCCCGCAGGGATTGGGCCAGCGTCGAGCCAAAGTCCTCGTCGCGGCTGCGGTTGCCGACGTCCTCGACGGCATCGGCAAAGCCGAGCACCACCGCCTGCCGGACCCCCTCGCGAACCCACTGGAAGAAACTCATCGCCACACCTCCGGCATCCGTTCCGGGCGGGCTTTCCGACCCGCTCATCAGGAGGTATCGGCGGCCGGCCCCGGCGGCCTCGACAGGAGCCGGGCCGGATGCCGGCCCCGGAACATGGGCAGGCTGTGCCGGCGGTCAGCACTCCCGATGGACGCAGACCAGGCAGATATCGTCGCTGGCGCTGACGCCGGCGGTGTGCTTGTCGACGTCGGCGAGGATCCGGCGGCCGAGTTCCGAGGCGTCGGCCGTCGGCCCGGCCATCGCTTCTTCCAGCCGCTCCAGCCCGTAGCAGCGGCCGTCGAGGTCCATCGCTTCGGTCACCCCGTCGGTGCAGAGCAGGAAACTGCTGCCGGGCTCCATCGTGATCGTACAGCTTCGGAACTGATGGTCGGACGCCATCCCGAGCGGCAGCCCGCCAAGGTCGGCCGCAACCTGCCGGATCGCCCCGGAGGCCTCCCGCAGAAAGACCGGCAGGTGCCCCGCGTTGCAGATGGTCAGGGCATGGGTCGTGGTATCGAGGACCCCCACCACGAGCGTGGCGAACCGGTCGTCCCAGCCGCCCCGCAGGAAGCTCTCGTTGATGCGACCCAACGCCCTGCCGAGGTCGGGCTCGCTTGCCAGGCAGTAGCGGACATCAGCCGACAGGGCCGCCATCAACAGCGCGGCGGCCACGCCCTTGCCCGACACGTCGGCCAGGACCACCGCCAGCCGGTCAGGCCCCAAGGGCACATAGGCGAAAAAGTCGCCGCCCACCTGCTGAGCCGCCTCGTAGAAGTCGAAGATCTGGTAGCCGGGCAGTTCCGGCGGCCGGCTCGGCAGGAGGCCCTGCTGCACGCGGTGGGCGAGTTCCAAGTCGCGGTTGAGCTGCTCCCGGGCCACCCGCTCGTCATGGGCCAAGGCCTGCTCGATCGCCTGGGCGGCCCGGCCCGCGATGCCGGCCAGGACATCGAGGTCGGTATCGTCAAACCGGTGCCCGAGGTCGCGGGAGTCGACCTGCAGGACGCCCAGCAGCCGTCCCTCCCCGCTGGTCACCGGCACGCACATCACCGAGCGGATATCGGTGATCAGGACACTTTCGTTGGCCTGGAAGCGGGTGTCGGTGGCGGTGTCGGCCGAGAGAATGGCCTGCCGCGAGGTGGCCACCTTCTCGATGAGCGTACGGCTCAGTCGGGCCGCTCCTGCTCCGGGTCGCTTGATCCGTCGCTCGCGAACCCGCAGCTGTCCCGACGGCGGCTGCGCCAGCAGGACAAATCCTCGGTCGGCCTGCGGAAAAACCTCCAACAGGCCGTCGAGGAGCCGGGGCAGGACGTCGCCGAGCGAGAGGGAGGCCCCGATGGCCCGGTTGAGCCCCAGCACCGCCCGCAGTTTGGCCTCGGTGTGCTTGCTGATTCGCTCGTCGACGGAGGGCCGCGGGATCGCCACCTGCGACACGATCACGGCATTGGAATCGCCTTCCAGATCAGCGTCGTCCTCGGCAAAGTCGGCGTCGACAACGATCGCTGCCGAGGAGCCGCCAAAGGCCGGTGACTCATCGATGAACACGAACCGCTGCCCGCAGATCGCGAGCTCGTCGCCGTCCTCGAGCCTGCGCGGGCCCGCCAGCGGAACGCCGTTGATCAGGGTGCCATTTCGGCTCCGCAGGTCCTCGACCACCACGCCCTCAGCCGAGATCGTCAGGGCGGCATGCTGGCGGCTCACCGAGGCCGCGTCGAGCACGATCTGGCAGTCGGGGTGGCGGCCTAGCAAGACCCGTCCCGGGTCGAGCACCAGCCGCTCGCCGCTGCGAACTCCGCTTTGAAACTCGAGCACAGGCACGGCAGGATTTCCGAGGCGGCGACAGCCGGTCCCCTGCGAGAACGCGGCGGCATCGCCATCGATCCTACCGCGATTGCCGCCGCTCGGGAGGTCGGGTACTCTGGCATGTGGCCGGTGCCATTGGGGAATGGTGTAACGGTAGCACGTCTGGCTCTGGACCAGTTAGTCTAGGTTCGAATCCTAGTTCCCCAGTCTTTTACCTCACGCGCCGGCGGGCTTGCGCAAGCGTTCGGGGAGCGTTTGGTGCACGGCGAGCCCACCCCGGCTCGGGGCAGGCCCGTGCCATCTCGCCGGACGCTCGCTCCGCGACCAATCCGCCTCCGGCGGATCGGTGCCCGCCATGCCCTCCGCTCGCTCGTGGGAAACCGAGCTTCGCCACGGGCACCGATCCGCGAAGCGGATTGGTCGGCT
>CALGAS010000228.1 GCA_937959175.1 uncultured bacterium
CACTCGTCGTGGACGGTGGCGAGGGGAGCGACCGGTATACGATTGCCCCAGAGATTGCGTCTCTCGCCGCCCGGGTGGAAGTTGAGGACACGGGCCGGCCTTTCGTTGGCGGCGACTCGCTCACCCTGCCGCTCAGCTCCTCGCCCACAAGTGGCGGCTACCAGCTGGGCACAGCCACGATCGCTGTTGGCCAGGGCATCGAGTCGGTCGCCAGTCGTTCCGCTGGTGGCGACTTCGCCATCACGCTTGGCGATGGCAATGACCGCATCGCCCTTACGCCGACCACGCTCACGGTCAACGGTGGTGTGTTTGACCTCACGGGGGTGACGTCGGTCAGCGTCGTCGGTGGCAAGGGAAGCGACGAATTCCTGGTCGAGGCCTATCCAGTCAACATCCCCGTCACCCTCGACGGTGGTGATGGATCGGACACGCTCATCGACGGAACCCCGCTGATCACGATCACCTCGCCGCTCACCGTGATGAGTCGGGTGGTCACCGGCTTTGAGACTGTGAAGGGCAACGCCACTCCTGCCACGAGTCCTCGTGTGGCTATCCTCGATGTCGTTGACGGCTCATCCGCGACGACGGCGAGCTACGTCATCACTGGCGGTGCCGATCAGAGTCTGTTTGCCATGAACACAGTCGGCTTCCTTTCATTCACAACCGTCCCGGTAGCCGGCGTGCCAGCCGATGCCGATGGCGATGGCGTGTATGTGGTCAGCGTGTCGGCGACTGACGGTGCGGTGTCGTTTGCCACCGAACTGCGGATCACCGTCGCCGATCTGCCGCCGACGAGTGTCGACCTGCTCAACGTCGTGTCTGCCATCCCGGAGAACGTCGACACCAGCAGCCGCGTGAAGGTGGCCGATATCCGCATTCTTGACCAGGGGCAGGGCACCAACTCAATCGCACTGCAAGGCCCGGCAGCGGGTCTCTTCGAGACCGAGGGCGGCGAGCAGCCTCCCGCGGGCGGGGGCATCTACCGCACCGCGGCGCTCTATCTCAAGCAGGGCACCGCACCGGCGGTGACCACGGCAGAGGAGCAGGTGGTCATCGTCGTGCAAAGCAGCCTGCCCGGGAGCCAGGCGGTCGCGACGACCTACGCGTTTTCAGTCGTCGATGCCTTCAACGACCCGCCACAGTCGATCAGCCTGGTGCCGGTGGTCACGAGCCTCTCGGAAAACACCGACACCAGCAGCGCCGTTCGGCTCGCTGGAATCAGCATCGACGACGATCCGTTGGGAACGATCACGTTTGCACTCAGCGGAGACAATGCCAGCGCATTCCAGATTGTCGCAACCAGCCGCAGCACGGCCGACCTCTACCTCAAGGCCGGTGCGATTCTCGACTTTGAAACCCAGCCCGCCCTCGCGGTGAGCGTGTCGGCACGTGATCTCACGCTGCCCGGGAACCCGGCGCTCACCGCCGATTACACCCTCGCGGTCACCGACGAGCCCAATGCTGCCCCGACGGCCGTCGCGTTCGCCAACTCCATCACGAGTCTGGCGGAAACTGCCGACACGGCGAAGCCCGTTCGGCTTGCCGACATTCTGCTCTCCGACGACCGTGAAGGTACCAATGTGCTCTCGCTGACCGGCACCGATGCAGCCGACTTCGAGATCATCGACGGCGTGCTCTATCTCAAGAAGGGCGTCGTGCTCGACTACGAGACGCGAAACTGCCGGGTGGTCACGGTCGCCGTGACAGACGCGTCTGTCTCGGCAACGCCGTCCGCCACACGCGAGTTTGTGCTTCAGGTGACGCAGGCCAATGACTCGCCGACGTCCGTTTCGCTGGTGGGTGCGGTCACAAGCCTGCCGGAATCGACCAGCACCGAGGTGCGAATCAAGCTGGCCGACATCGTCGTCACCGACACCGAGGCGAATCCGGTCCGGAACGCTATCAACCGCGTTCTGAACGTGGATCGGATTCCGGCACAGTCCGCCCGGTATGTGAAGTTCTCGATCCTGGCGACAAGCAACGGCAGCCAGCCCTGCATCGACGAACTGGAGGTGTATGCGACCGACGGCCGAAATGTGGCATTGGCCGCGGTGCCCTACGCATCGGGCACGCTCCCTGGGTATGCAGCCCATGCCCTCTCCCACATCAACGACGGCCTCACCGGCAACAGCCGTTCCTGGATTTCAGACACCGCCGACACCGGCTGGGTGGTGCTCGACCTCCGCAATGTGGCGACGATCGACAAGGTCGTCTGGAGCAGGGACCGAAGCGGAGTCTTCCCCGATCGCGTCGCCACGTCCTACCGCATCGAGTTTTCGAGCGATGGCATCACCTGGCAAACCGTGGCCAGCGAGTGGGACCGTCTTCCGTTTGGCAGTGGCCAGAGCGTGACCAACGACATGCTTGCCACGCCTCCAGGCGGCGGGCAACTGCCCTCGGCCGCCAACACGATCAGCCTCTCTGGAGCCAACGCCGATCTCCTCGAGGTGGTTGGCCAGGCGGTCTACCTGAAGGCCGGCGTGCTCCTCAACCACGAAGCGCAGCCGCAGATCACGGCCACTGTGAATGTCGTTGACGAAACCGTGCCGCGTGCTGCGGCGGTGACTGCCGATTACGAGTTGAGTGTGACCGATGTGGCTGAGCCGCCGGCGGGTGTGACCCTCACGGATGTGGTGCCCAGCCTCACGGAAAACACTGACACAACGCAGGCGATTCAGCTGGCCACGATCGTGGTGGCCGATGAAGACGGCGGGCCAAACGAGATCACTCTTGTCGGAGTCGACGCGGCAGTCTTCGAGGTGGTCGGCACACGCCTCGTGCTTCGCGCCGGCACGGCCCTCGACTTTGAAGCCAAGCCCTTCTACGCCGTGACCATCCGCGTGGCTGATCCCACTGTGGCAGGCAGCACGGCGGTCAGCGTGGACTACCGGCTCGACCTGATCGATACCAATGCAGCACCGACGATCTCCCTGATCAATGCCGTGACGACGCTCCCCGAGTCCACAAGCACGGCAAGCCGCATCCGTGTGGCAGACCTCGTGATCAGCGATGACGGCGAGGGTACGAACACAATCTCGCTCGCAGGAGACGACCGCGAGGATTTCGAAATCGAAGCAGGCAGTCTCTACCTGAAGGCCGGCACCGAGCTCGATTATGAAACCGGCCCAAGCCGCTCGGTGAGCGTCGTCGTGGCCGATGCGTTGCTTGTTGGCGTGCCGGCGAGCAGGGCGAGCTACACGCTGACAATCAGCGACGTCAACGAACGGCCAACGTCGGTCAGCCTCGCAAACGCGAAAGCCAGTCTGCCCGAGAACACGAACACGGCTGTAGCCATCAAAGTCGCAGACATTCTGATCGTGGACCAGGATGCCGGAGCCAACACCGTCACGCTTGCCGGGCCGAACGCGGTGAGTTTTCAAGTCGTCGGCGCTGCCCTCTACCTCCGGGCCGGTGCCGTGCTTTCGGCTGGCTTGCCGCCGCTGGCTGTCACGGTCCGCGTGGCAGACGCCACCGCATCAGATACCACTCCTGTCAGCGTCGACTCCACCCTCACGATCACTGCGGCGGCCCAAGGGCCGACCGCTTCGTTTGAAACCGCAGTTCCACCCGTTGACGCGGTCGCGCTGAGCTTCAGCCGAAGCGTCACGGGGGTTGATCGCGGCGACTTTAGCCTCATCCGCGACGGGCAGCCGGTGTCACTCGCTACCGCAACGCTGGCGGGATCCGGAACGAGCTACACACTCTCGGGGTTGGCCTCGTTGACGGCCTATCCAGGAAACTACGAGCTCAGCCTCATGGCATCCGGCTCCGGGATTCTCGACGCCAATCGGATTCCCTATGCCGACAGCTCCTCCGTGGCGTGGACGGTGGAGGGCGTCGTCAACGTGGCCGCTGGTGAAACCCTGACCGACACCACGGTTCGCACCGGAAACACGATCATCGTCAAGCGGGGAGCCGGAACCCTCATCCTCGATCAGGCCAACAGCCATTCTGGCGGCACGGTCGTGGAGGA
>CALGAS010000229.1 GCA_937959175.1 uncultured bacterium
ACGAGGCGATCATGGCCTGGACCGACCTGATCGAGAAGCACGCGGGGACAACGGCGATGGCCTCCGGGCTTCTGGCGAGAGCCGACGCCCGGCAGCGCATCGGCGACCCTGCCGGTGGCCTCGCCGATTGCCGGCGATTTCTTGACGACAGCCGTCTCCAGCAGAAACTCGATCAGGCGGCAATTGCCGAAGCGAGCTATATCCAGGGACTCTGCCTGGCCGGCCAGGAGAAGCACGCCCAGGCCGCGGCCACGTTTCGGAAGCTCCTCGCAGAGACACCCGACTTCCCGGCTGCCGACCGGGCGACGTTCGAACTGGGCCTGGCCCTGGCCAACGCGGGCCGACCTGATGACGCGGCAACGGTATTCGGCGACCTGGTGAAGCGGTTCCCGGAGAGCACGTATGCCGCCGACGCCTGGCTCGAGATCGGTGAGCGGCAGTGGGCTGCTGAAAAATGGCCGACGGCCGCCGAGGCCTACCGCGAGACGATCGCCGCTGCCGGCGACTCCCCGGAACTTGCCTCGCTGGTCGAGCAGGCTCGCCACAAGCTCGGCTGGACCCATGTGATGCGGGATGACGACGCGGCGGCCGCCGAGGCCTTTGCCGCCCAACTGCAGGCGGCCCCCAACGGGCCGCTGGCCCCGGATGCAGCCGTGATGCTCGGCGACGCCCTCGTGTCGCTCGGCCGGATGGACGAGGCCTCTCGGGCTTTGAACAGGGCCCTCGCTGATCCGACCGCCATCTCGACCGACGCCCTTCGCGATCTGGCATTTCTGCGGGCCGCCGAAGCGGCCGCCGCCCGGGATGCCTGGCAGGAGAGCCTGGAGATCGCCACCCGCTGCCTCACCGTGCGGCCCGATTCGCCCCGCGGTCCGGAAGCCCGCTACGCCGCCGGCTGGGCGCTCCACAATCTCGGCCGCCTCGACGAGGCGGCGGCCGCCTACCGGGAGGCGGCCGCCGGCCCGCCGACAGAGTTGGCAGCGCGGGCCCGGATGATGGAAGGGGAAGTGCTCTTCGAGCAGAAGCGACACAAGGACGCGATCAAGGCCTTCTTCAAGGCCGCCTATGGCTTCGGCGACAGCCCGCCGCCCGCGTTTCATCCCTGGCAGGCCCAGGCCACCTTCGAGGCGGCCCGCTGCTTCGAGGTGCTCGGCCAGCCCCAGCAGGCCCGCACGCTCTACGCCGAATTGGTCGAACGGTATCCCGGCTGCGAGCATGCCCCGGCGGCCCGTAAGCGGCTGGCGGCACTCGACCGCCGCGAGTCAACCCGGCCGGCCGCCCCAGGAGCCTCCTCATGACGGCCCTCGATCGCGCATCGACCCTCTGGCAGTTGTTCCTGGCCGGCGGTCTGCTGATGTGGCCGATCGTGGTGATGTCGCTGGTGGTCGTGACCTTCGGCATCGAGCGGCTGGTAGCCCTACGACGGCGGCGGTTTGTGCCGCCGGAGTTGGCTCGGAAACTGGCGGAACTCGAAGGAGGCCGCTTCGACCCCCGGCTCGCCTACCGGCTCTGCAGCGACCATCCCTCGGTGGCCGGCCGGGTCGTGCAGGCGATGCTCGAGAAAATCGGCCGACCGCTGCCCGAGATCGAGCGGGCCGTCGAAGTCGAGAAGGAGCGGGAGGCCTCGCAGCTCTACGCCAACGTCCGGCCGCTCAGCCTGGCCGTCTCCGTCACCCCGCTGCTGGGCCTCTTGGGCACCGTGCAGGGCATGATCATCGCCTTCTACACCACGGCCAATCTCGAAGCGGGGGCGAACCGGGCCGCGGAACTCGCCCAAGGCATCTATGTCGCCCTGATCACGACCTTTGCGGGCCTCTGCGTGGCGATCCCGGCTGCGATGGTCGCCCACTACCTCGAGGGTCGGATTCTCAAGGGCTTCCGCGGCGTCGACGAGGTGGTCGACGGCGTGCTCCCCCACCTGGAACGCTTTGAAGGCAAAGGGCGGGCCACGCCGGCCCAGTTGGCCGCCACACCTCCGCCGCCCGCGGCCCGTCCCGCCGTCAGGCCTCCCGCGGAGGCCCGGACGTGAGCGTGAAGATCGACAAGGGCCGGCTCGGCAAGGGGCTCGAGATGACGCCGATGATCGACATCGTCTTCCTGCTGATGATCTTCTTTCTCGTGGCGAGCAAACTCGACGAAGACGATCGCTCCCTCGACGTCGTGCTGCCCCAGGCCTCGGCCGCCACGCCGCTTACCAGCCGGCCCCGCGAGTTTGTCATCAACATCGATCGCAACGGCAACTACTACGCCGGTGCCCGCCCCGTGCGGCTCGAGGAACTTCGTGACCTGCTGGTGCAATCGGCCGCCGACAACCCGACCCGGCAGACGGTGATCGTGCGGGCCGATGAGGAAACAGCCCACAAGCATGTCGTCGCGGCGATGGACGCCTGCGTGCAGGCGGGGATCGACGATTACCAGGTGCAGTCGGCCGGCGAGGAGTGAGGGCCACGACCATGACCGACGAGGCGGCAGCCCGCAGCGGGTCTTCCCGGCGGCGACTGGTTGGTGCCGCGGCCGCGAGCCTCATCCTTCACACGCTGCTGTTCACCGGCCTGACAGTCTCCCGGCTCGAGCTCGCCAGCGATCGGCCCGCGTCAGCGGCGGCTCGCAAACCAAACAAGCCGCGGCGACCGGCCGCCGACTTCGAACTCCGTCGTTCCCGCTCGGACACATCTCGGCAGCCGGCCCACGAGCGGCCGCTCGATCTTCCGATGGCGGCCCCCCGGCTCGAAGCGGCGGAGCGACCGCGGTCACCGGAGCAACCGGCCGTCGCCCGGCGGCAGGATCGCCCGACGGAGCCCCCGCCGGTGGTGACACCCTCCCCGCCGGCCGTCACCGTCGCGCGGCCCCGCGAGACCGCCAGCCTGCCGGATTCGGCGGCATCGCCCGAGCGGCAGCTCGAGGTCTCGCCCGCCCAGCCGTCTGCCCGGGCCGACCCAGGAGCGGCTGCCGCCATGGCAGCCTCCGGACAGGCCGCAGCCGCCACCGCCGCCTCGCTCACCCGCCGCGACCGCCAGACGGGTCCGGCCGCGGCTCGTTGGAAGCCCCGCGAGGTCGCCCTCCTTGAGAAACTCACTGCCCGCAGCCCCGATGCCAGGGCGGCCATGGCCAGAGAGCGGCCCAGGCGGGAGCCGGCCCCGGCGGCTTCTGCTCCCGCGCGGCGAGCCGTGGCTGACGCCCGCGGGCCGGCTGCGTCGCGGGTTGCGGTCGCTCCTGCGGCGACCGCCATCGCCTCAGCCGCGTCCGGGCCGATCGCCCCAGCCGCCGGGCCAACCGCCCGCCGTCGGATCGCGGCGTCTGGCACTGCGTCGGCCGGATCCTCGGCTGCCACCTCCGCTCGAGCTGGCCGCGGTCGACCGACCGCAACGGGCAGCCAGGCCGCGGTGATTGCCGCCGGTGCCGTCGGCAGGGCCACGGAGATCACCGGGCTGGGAGAGGGCCTCCGCGGGGATGAGGCCGGGGCACCTGGGGCCGCGGCTGGCGGCCCGGCAGCAGCTGGGGGCCGCCCGGCCGCGCCGGGTCGGCGGACAGGCGGTGGCGGAAGTGGCGGGGCAGCCGATGCAACGGTGCCAATGCTGGCAAGCGTCGGCGGCGGCGACGGCGGGACCGCTGCCGGCGGCGGCGGTGAGCGACTGGGGCCAGCGATCCTCCCGCGGGGCGGCCGCCGGGCATCCGGTCGCTCGGCGTTGTCGACCGCCCGCGGCCGGGGAGCTGCGGCCGCGCGGCGAGGGGATGGCGAGGTTCCCGGGGAGGGCGAATCGGAAGGCCTCTCAATCACTCCGGCCGATCTGGCCGGCCTGGGCGTGGCTGGCCGCCGACCGGAAGGCCTGCCCGACCGCCCGGCCAGCCCGCGGTCGCCAGAGCGGATCGCCGCCGCGGCCCTCCCCGTCGACGGCCGCGTGCGGGACGTCGCCGCGGCGTTTGCAGGCCGCAATCCCGATGGCGGCGAGGCCGGCGGAATCAGCAACCGAGACGATCTTGCTCGGGCCCGCCTGATGGTCGATCGGGGTCTCGATTTTCTCGCTCGCTCCCAGCAGCCCGACGGCCGCTGGCAGCTGACCCGCTACGCCGGTGTCACGCCGTCCGACGCACCCCAACTCGACAGCGACACCGCCGCGACCGGCCTGGCCCTGCTCTGCTTCCTCGGTGCCGGCCACGACCACTTCGACGGCGAGCACCGCGACGCCGTGCGTCGTGGCCTGGAGTTCCTGATCTCCGTTCAGCGGCCCGACGGCGACCTGTTTCTCCCGGCCGATGACCTCTCCAACTCCTGCGGCTGGCTCTACAGCCACGGGATCGCCTCGATCGCCCTCTGCGAAGCAGTCGGCATGACCGGTGACCCGTTGCTCGCGCCGGCCGCCGAGCAGGCCTGCCGATTCATCACCGCATCGCGGCATCCGACGCTCGGCGGCTGGCGATACACGCCCCGCAGCGATGCCGACCTCTCGGTCAGCGGCTGGATGCTCGTCGCCCTGCGGGCCGGCGACCTCGCCGGCGTCGAGACCAGCCCGGAGGCGTTGGCCGGGGTCCGCACGCTGCTCGCCGCATCTGCCGTCGCCACCGACCCGACCCGGTTTGCCTACAACGCCCGCAAGGCCGATCAACGCCGCACCGATCTCTCTGTCACCTGCATGACCGCCGTCGGCACGCTGATGCGGCTGCATACCGGCAGTCCGGTCAGCGACCCGGCCGTGACGGCCGCCGCCGAAGCCCTCGCCGCCCTCCGGCCCTCCTACGGCACGCCGGATCGGAAAATCCGTGACGCCTACCTCTGGTATTACGCCTCCCAGGTGCTCGTCCACACCGCGGGCGAGCCCTGGCAGAACTGGTACGAGGGGCTCGTCGACACCCTCGAGCCCGAACAGCGATCCACCGGTCCGCTGGCCGGCAGTTGGGATCCGCTCGGCGAACGGCCCGACCGGTGGGGCCGCTACGGCGGCCGGCTCTACGTGACGACGCTCCATCTGCTCGCCCTGGAGGTGCCCTGGCGGCATCTGCCCACCTCCGCCACCGCGCCGTCGCAAGATCTGCCGCCGCGACCGTGATCCCCGCGGCGGCGGCTGGTCAGTCCGCTTCCCGCAGCGCTCTGGGAAGCGGCGCCAGGCGGAGCCGCCAGCGGGCGAAGGGCAACTCGTCATCGCCCTCGGCATCGCCCTCACCGACCGCCCGGCCGATCAGAACCAGATCGACCGCCCGCGTGTCGATCCGCGCCTTGCCGAACGCAGGACTCGATCCGACGATCACCGAGCCCTCCATCCGATCGGCCCGGAGGGTCGTCCGCCCCTTGTCGGCGGTGATTCCCTGGACGACCAGCCCCTCGGCTGCCACCTCGGCCGCGGCCGGCTCGTCGTCGACGACCGGCTCGGCATCATCCCCAAACTCGATCTCGTCGGGATGCAGCCAGATGATCCGCACGATCGCCGCCCGTGGCAGCTGCTTGCTCCGTCCGAGCAGCGTGAACCGCACCTCATCTTCATCGAGTGACTCGAGGCTGCAGCGGAGATAGTCGCCGCTGCGGAGCCGAAGCAGATGGGTCGGCGGGCTGTCTCGCTGCGCGCGGGGCAGCGTCAGCAGCCGCTCGAACTGGTCGGGGGCGATCGTGCGGCTGTCAGCCTGGGGATCGAGTTCCACCGCCCGCACGAGCCCGTGCGGCACCAGCACCTCCTGGTCGCCGCCCGACGCCGTTGCCGGCGTTCGCAGCCGGATGCCTTCCTTGTCGATGCCGATGATCGACGCGTTGACCACGTCGCCGCTGCGGAGCACCAGCAGCGAGCCGAAGCCGGCCGCCTCGCCGGCCTTGACCAGTTGGCCCGCCGCCACCCGGGCGTGTGCCGCCAGGGCCTCCGACAAGATCGCCCGATCAGCGACGTAGATCAGCCCCCGGACCAGATCGATCCGCTTGGGCCGGCCCTCCGCCCCGCGCTGAATCCGCAGGCTCACCGGCGTACCGACCCGCCCCCGCATCAGATTCATGATCATCTGGAGATCGAGGCCTTCGGCGTTCACGAAGGGACCGCCCTCGACCGGCTGGACCGCCACCACTCGGTCGCCGACCTGAATCCGACCGTCGCGGGCCGCGGCCCCCGCCTCACTGAGCATCGTGAGCACGAATCCGCCATCGGCATCCTGATTGACCGCGGCGCCAATTCCGCCGACCTCGACCTGACCGCCTTCGTCGGCGGCGTCGGCGACCCTGGCGACGTACTCGACGACGGCTGAGACCGCATCGGGCTTCCCGGCCAAAGGGGCGGCGGTCTCGCTGCCGGCAGGCTGCCAGGCGATCCCACCCCCCAAGTCAGCCGCATCGACGAGACATCCAGCCGCCTCGACCCTGCCGACCCGGATCGTCCCGCGCCGGCCGAGCAACTCCGCAGGCTCTTCCGCCGCCAGGCTCGCCAACACGTCGAGATCCTCGAGCGGCACCACGACTGCCCCCTCGATGCCCTCCCTGGCAACCGCCAGGCTGGCGGCCTCGACGCTGACGAGGCTGCCCGACACCACCACGCCGCTGCGGCCCACCAGCCGCACCGGCGGCTTCGCCACGTCTGCGGCAGGCCGCTCAGGCCGGTCGGCGGCTCCAAACAGGATTCCATCCAGTTCGGACAGCGGGAGCGTCGTCGCTTCGCCATCGGCCACGACCCGGACCTCGCCTCCATCGTCGAGCGACACCTCTTCGGCCTCCACACTACTCCCGTCGACCTTCACGACGCGAGTCCGGTCCGGATCAGCAACCGCCGGTTCCGCCGCCGACCAAGGGGAGACCCGCACCGACTCCAGCCGGACGTCGCCGGAAATCAGCCGCAGCCGAAACAGTCCCGACAGCCGACGAGCCGCAGCCGCCATCGTCAGCTCGACAACCTCCTGGCCGGGCACGACCAGCGCCAGCCGGCCAGCCTCCTGATCGAGAAACAGCGAGAGGGTCATCCGGCCTGGCTCGCCGCCCGGGAGCGGCACAGGCTCGAGCATGCCCCCGTCGGGCTCCTGCCGCACGAGCATCGCAACCGTCTCATCGCCCCCGAGCTTCAGCATCTCGAACCGAAAGGGGTCAGGGGCGTCGCCTCGGCCTGCCGCCACCGCCAGGATCAGTTCCGGCTGCTCCTGCCAGCCCAGGACGATGTCGTATCGCGCGCGGGCAGGGCCGCCGAGATCCCGACTCACCGCGGCGTTTCGGATGTCGGTGGCGATCCGCCCGGCATCATCCCGCCACGACGAATCGGGAGACTGCTTCCATCCCACCAGCCCGACCGGGCCGACGAATCCACCACCGGCTCCGGCCTGCCGGCGGGTGATACCGGTGACAACCGCCCGCTCGATCGTCAACGGCTCCCCGACGAACGGCGCGATCACCAGCCGCTCCCCGTCGAGCCGCCGGAGTTCGCCGTCGATGATGTCACCGCCGACCAGCCGGCACCGGAACCCACGGGGCTCGTTCACCGCGCCGCCGGCCGTCCCCCGGACACCGCTGATGCTGTCGAGCCGAAAGACAAACGGGGCGGCAAACGCATCTGACTGCCAGGCGATCGTCTCGAGCGGCCCGGGAGGCTCGGCCGCCGGCACAAAGGTTCCCGGAATCCGTCCGCCACCAGGCAGATCGAGCACGAACTCATCGGCCCGGCCGACCGCCGCAGCGAGCAGGCAGCCGACGAGGAGGCCGACCGCCGGGCAGATACCGAAGGACAGGACGCCACGGTGATCTGGCATTCTCAGGCCGCTGGTCATAAACATTCTCGTGCGGGTCGGGTTCCAGAGCCGCCCTAACGGGCCACCACGCGATAGCCCGATGGAAGCGTCGTGGCGATCTCGGCCCATTCCAGGATACCGCGACTCGAGGGGAGGGACCGGACGCGAAATCTCAGCGCGGCCCGCCGCCAGTCGGTTGACACCGCTCGGACACCCCGAAGACACTGGGCCGCTCTGGACGGGACTGCGCCATGTTTTTCACGATGCCCTGCCCCCAGTGCGGCAAATCGCTCAAGGGCCGGGACGATCTGATCGGCAAGACGGCCCGCTGCCCCTACTGCCGCGCCTCCGTCACAGTGCGGCGTCCCGCGGCCGCGCGAACGACCACGCGGGCCGCCGGGAGTTTGCCGCCCTCGACCAGCGACGCCCGGCCTCGCGATCAGCCGCCAAAGCGACCTCAGCCCGGCCAGCCGGGACCGCCGCCAGCGTCGGAGGCCGCCTTCGCGTCGGCACCCGACACCAACGTCAACGGGCTCTGGGCCTTGCTGGGAGCAGTTGCCGCCACCGCCTGCTTCTACGCCATCCTCTGGCCGCTCTCGACGATCGGTGACAAGCAGACGTACCTGGGGCGGCTCTTCATCGGCACCTCCTCGCTCGCCGCGGGCGGCTGGGTCCCGATCGTGGAGGTCTTTCTGTTCTGCTGGGCCAGCGGCATGCTGATCCAGAAATGGCTGAAGATTCGCCGGCAACAGCGGGGGCTGCTCTACGACGTGCTCCCGATGGAACTTGGCGACACGATCACGCTCGGCAATCTTGACCGCTTCGTGTCGCAGATCCGCTCGCTGCCGGAGGGGGCGGCCGGCAGTTTCCTGGTCACCCGCTGCCTGCGGGGGCTCGAGCACTTCCGCGTCCGCAAGAGCGCGGCCGACACTGCCACGATGCTCGCCAGCCAGAGCGACATCGACGCCAGCAACGTCGACTCGAGCTACACGATGTTTCACGTCTTCATCTGGGCGATCCCGATCCTGGGCTTCCTGGGGACCGTCATCGGCGTCAGTAGCGCTGTCGGCGGCTTCACCGGCACGCTTGAATCCTCGAGCGACATCGGCGCGCTCAAGGAGGGTCTCAAGAGCATCACCTCGGGCCTCGGCACCGCCTTCGACACGACGCTGGTGGCCCTCTCGATGGCGATGGTGCTGACCTTCCCGGTCAGCTGGCTGCAGAAATACGAGGGCGACATCCTCGGCCAGGTCGACGAATACACCAACGAGAACTTTCTCCGCCGGCTCGATGACGGCCGGGAAGGAGGCGCCGAGCGGGGCACCGGCGGAACCCGCAGCGAGCTGGCTGAGGCGATCGAACAGGCACTCGCCCCGCACCAGGCCCGGCTGGAGGCCTGGACGGAGCAGGTTCGCTCGATCGGCGACGACGTGGCGGCCCAGGTGAAGCGGGGCTGGGACGAGGTCACCGCCACGCTCGTCGATGAGCACGCCCGCCAGGCCGGCCGAGTGGAGGAGATTGACGGGCTGGTGACCGCCTCGCGGGAAGGTCTGGCCCGGGTGGTGGCCGACGCGGCCGCGGCCCGCCAGGAAGCCGGAGCATCGCTGAAGGAAGCGGCGGAGAGCGTCCAGTCCTACACCCCCGCCCTCGAACGGGGCCTGGCGGCGCTGGCGACGACGCTCGAGAAACTCGGCGAGGAGAAGATCGTGGTGGAGGTTCGCCCGAAGTCGCGGTGGAGCCTGTTCGGGGGCGGCAGGAGGCGGTAGGCGGCGAGCCGCAGCGTGATGGGACGACCGCGAAAGTCTCGGAAGCAGGCGGTCTCGCTGTTTCCCTTTCTCGACATCCTGGCCTGCGTCATCGGCAACCTGATCCTGATCATCACGACGGTGGTCCTCGAGCAGGTCGACACCCAGCCGGTGGCCGAAGCGGCCCGCATCGACGACCTCAAGGAGGAGGCCTCGCGGCAAGAGGCCCGTGCCGCCGAACTGCAGCAGCAACTCGAGGCGCTTCGCGGAAAAGCAGGCGTCGCCACCGAGCAGCTCGAAGCGGTCCGGCGGAAGATCGCGGCGGCGAGGCAGCGAATCAGGGAGGCGGAGGCCGAGGCTCGGAAAGCAAGCCAGCCCATCCCGCCACCCTCGGACCTCGAGGAGGAGCTTGCGCGGCTCGAGGAAGAACGCAGGGAGCTCGAGAAGAAGCGTGACGCTCTGGCCGAGCAGATCGCCAAGCGGCAGGCTCCCCCTGAGCCGATGATCGCGATCCTCCCGGCAGCGGACAAGCGAGGCCCCAGCAAGGGCATCTTCGTCGAGGCGGCAAAGGACGGCCTGGTGATCCACGACGGCCCGCAGCCCAGGAAAGTCCCCCGGGGAAAGATCGGCACCGACCCCGCGTTCAAGGCGATCCTCGAGCGTGTCAAAGGGGATCCCGATGCCATCGTGACGTTTCTCGTCCGGCCCGACGGGCTCCCGTCGCTGGCAGCCGGGCAGAAAGCGGCAGCAGCGGCAGGCGTCCGCTCCGGCCGCGTTCCGCTCCCGGGTGACGGAGCGCTCGATTTCAGCGGGGCCATCCAGTAGCGACGAGGCGGGGCAGGTGTAACGGTTCGCCGGGAAGCCGGGAAGTCGGGAAAAGTCCCGGCGGGTTTTGTTGTGAGAGCGTTGTGGGCGTGATGGTGGTGAACGGTAGCGTGGGCTTCCGGAGGCCGGGAAAAGCC
>CALGAS010000230.1 GCA_937959175.1 uncultured bacterium
GAGGAACTCGCAATCCTCGGCGAACTGCTCTTGCGAGGCGAGCAGACCGAGGGAGATCTCCGCGGCCGGGCCAGCCGGATGGATTCGATTCCCGATCTGACCACGCTCCGCGGCTTCCTCGACCGGCTCGCCGAACGGGGCCTGATTGTCTGGCTCTCGCCGCCCGGCCGCGGCCGGATGCTGACCCACGGCCTCTTGCCGGATGAGAAGCTCGAAAAGGTCCGCCGCGAACTGGGCACCGCTGCCGCCGCCAAGCCGGCCGCTCGTCCCCGGGCGGCCGATCCCGATGAGCTGGCGGGCCTCAGGCAGAAGATCGCCGAACTTGAGGCCGAGGTTGCCGAGCTCCGCCAACGGCTCGGCGAGTAAGCGAACTGCATGCCCTTTCGGCCGCGTCAGCGGCGGCGGGAGAGGGCGATGAGCGAGAAGCCGGCAAGCACCGCCACGGCGGCTGCCGCCACCAGCCAGCCGGGCATGTGGCTGGTGTCACCCAGGGCGAGCCGGGTCTCATGCCGGTCGGCCAGGGCAACGAGCACCAGCGGCACGCTGTTGTGGGCGAGGTGGGCGAGCACGGCCGGGAGCAGGCTGCCGGTGGCGAGGGTCAGCCAGCCAAGGACGATGCCGAGGATGAAGGTCTGGGGCATCCGCTCGGGAAGGAGATGGAAGCCGGCGAAGACGGCCGCCTGGAGCACCACCGCCACCGCCGCCCTGCGGGCCCCCGGGCGGTTGCCGGCGATGGCGGACAGCAGCCAGCCTCGAAAGAAGGCTTCTTCGCAGACCGCCGGGAGGATCGCAATCAGTGCCCAGGAGAGTGGCCAGGGGGAGGAGTCGATCAAAGCCACGATCCGCTCGGCCAGTTCCCGGGCCGAGGAAGAGAGATGGCTGCCGCGGATGGCCAGCGTGACCGCGGCAGCCACGATGAAGAGCCCCGCCCCCAGCAGCAGGCCGCCAAAAGCCGGCAACGGCCAGCGGATCGCCCGGGGCAGCCGCAGGCCGAAGGTGTGGCGGAGGTCGACCCGCTGCCAGGCCAGAAGGGCCGCCAGCGGGAGCATGAGGGCGAGTTGTTGAAACGGCACCGCGAACACCAGATTTTCGGGTGCCAGGCCCTGGGAGTACCAGAGGGCGGCAAAAGCCAGCAGGCCCGCCGCAAACCCCTGCATCGTCGAGGGCCGGCGTCGCCGAGCAGGCCGCAGCAGCACGCCGCCGGCCGCCTCGGGGCCTCGGAACAAGAGCTCCTCGTCGGCCAGGGCCGCGGCAGCGGCTCGCAGCAGAAGCCAGGTGACCGCGGCCGCCGAGAAGAGCGAGATGAGCAGCAGGATCACGGCCATCCCGGTCGGCTCGCCGGCCAGAATCGAGCGAGCCAGTGCGACCTGTCCGGCAAAGGGGATCATCGCAAACAGGAGGCCGCCCGTTGCCGGCAAAAGAGCCGAGCCGGAGAGGCCGCTGACCAGCAGAATCACCGGCGTGAGCGTGTTCTGCGCCTCCTTGCCGCTGCGGGAACCGCTGGTGACTGCCAGGCAGAGCGCCGCGGCGACCGCCGCCAGGCCGATGAAGGCTACCAGGGTGAAGCCGGCGGTCAGTGCCGTCTGGGCCGCATCGATCCCGAGGTCGTAGCCCGGGGGCAGAAACTTGAGCAACACCGCCGCGGTGCCGGCAATCGACACCGCGTTGACCAGCAGGGTCGCCAGCGTCACGGCCCAGATCGCCAGAAACTTTCCGGTCACGATCTCGGCGGGGCTTGCCGGCGCGATCAGGAGCGTCTCGATGGTGCCCCGCTCCTTCTCACCGGCGATCGCATCGATGGCCGGATAGAAGGCGCCGGTCGCCGTCAACAGCGCGAGCAGCACGAGCACCCCGCCGGCGGCGGTCGGCACGATGCCTTCCATGGAGGCCGGTGGCTCGGCCTGGGGGCCGCCGATGAAGGACAGCGAGACAGGCTCAAGAACGCTTGGCGGAAGGCCCGCCAGCTCGACCCGCCGCTGGCGGGCGTCGTCGGCGAGGGCCTGCATCACGGCCACAAGGTGGGCTTGCCGACGGGCGTCGCGGGGGCGGATGGCCGAGGTGCGGGCCTCCAGCGGCACCGTGCTCCTGCCGTCGAGGGCGGCCAGGGTGCCGGGGGCGACCTGGATCCAGGCGTCGGCTGCTCCCTCATCGAGCAGCCGCTGGGCCTGGGCGGGATGAACCATTTCGATGGCCACCTTCGAGGGCCAGTCGGGTCGCTGGCGAAGCTCGTCCGTTCGGATCACGTCCTTGAGCCGGGCGGTGAAGGCGACCGCCTCCGGCCCCGACAGGATCAACACCAGCTGCCGCGGCGCCTGGCGGGCCTCCAGGTCGGACAACGCCGTCCGCAGGCCCAGGGTGCTGGCCAGTGCCAGCACCGGATACATCGCCATCGGCATCAGGAGCGTGACAAACAGCGTTCGCCGGTCGCGAACAAACTCCAGCAGGTCGCGGTGGGCGACCGCCAGGATGCTGCGGGAGCGACGGCCGGGAGTCCTGGCGGGCTGATTCATGCCGGCGGTCCCCCGGCGATGGCCGCGAAGAAGGCATCCTCGAGCGAGCCGGCAGGGCCCGCCAATTCGTCCCGCGTGCCGGTGGCAACGATGCGGCCGGCATCGATGATCAGGAACCGATCGCACCGCCGCTCGATCTCGTGGAGCCGATGGGTGGAAATCAGCACCGCCCGCCCGTCGCCACGGAGTCGCTCCAGATGCTCGAGCAGATCGCGGGCTCCGCGGACATCAAGCCCGGAGGTTGGCTCATCGAGCACCAGGGCCGGCGGGTCGTGCACCAGCGCCCGCCCGAGGGAGACCCGCTGCCGCTGGCCGGTCGAGAGCCGGCCGCAGGGCCGCGTCCCGCAGGTCTCCAGGCCGAGGGCCGCCAGCAGCTCGGTAACTCGCGTGTTGATCGTCGTCTCGTCGAGGCCGTGGAGCCGTCCGTAGGAGACGAGCACCTCCCGGGGCGTCAGCCGGTCGGGCACCCCGGTCGTCGCGGAGAGATAGCCGAGGTGCCGGCGGACGGCCAGCGGCTCACGGATGATGTCGTGGCCGGCGATCCGCGCCGTCCCGGAGGTTGGCCTGAGCAGCGTGGCGAGCATCCGCATCGTCGTCGTCTTGCCAACGCCGTTGGCTCCCAGCAGCCCGACCATCTCGCCGCCGGCGACCGAGAACGAGACGTCGTCCACGGCCCGGACGATCCCGCCGTCACCGCTGCGAAAGTGTTTGACGAGCCGGTCGGCTTCGATCATCTCAGACTTCCTCCGAGGGAGGAAACTGCCGCCAGGAAAGGATCAGCCCGGCAGCCGTCAACAGCGTGATCGCCAGGCTGAAGACGGCCAGCACCTGAACACCGGCCGACTGGTCGTCCACGAGCAGTTGGAGTTCGGGAGGCAGCTGCCGTCGCCAGCCCATCCAGTCCACGAGCAGGCTCCGCAGCCGGAGGCTGACTGTCAGCTGATTGACGACCGCCGGCAGGAACCCGGCCAAATACTCGACCACGATCGCGGCCACGACGCTGGCGACGAGAGCCCGCTTGGGCATGATCACGGCCGGGAGGGCAAACAGCGCCGCCCGGCCGCAGCAGGAAAGCAGGATCAGCGCGGCGAAGATCCAGCCCAGCCTGCCGGAAGCCGGTAACCCGGCCGCTGCGAGCGACAGCAGGAGGGAGAAAAGGCCCACCAGCGCCGTCCAGGAGACTGCCGCCAGGAACGTGCCGGCCAGCAGCGACCAGCGGCCGCCGGGGCGGACGACAACGTGTTGCCAAGTGCCCCGCTCGAGCTCATCGGCCACCACGGGGCACATCGTGACCAGCAGGCCGAGCATGCAGATTGCCTCGGGGATCAACGCATAGAGCAGCAGCACCGCCGCATCGCGATCGAGACTACCCGAGATTCGCCGGGCAGCCAGCACCACGGCGGCTGGAAAGGCCGCCCCGGCGGCCGCCAGGAGCAGCCGTTGCGGTGCCAGCAGCCGTCGCCATTGAAAACCGGCGACGGCCAGGATGCCCCGCCCACTGATCATGGCCGAGCCTCCACTGCCGCGGCTTTGGCGACAGCCGGTCCGATGCCGCGGTGGAGTTGCACCAGCCGGTCGAACACGGCCTCGAGCGACCGGTCGCCAGCGTGCAGCACGCGGAGGACGATCTGCTCCTCGGCAGCCACCGTCGCGAGTTGGCTGGCCAGGGCCCGGGGCTGGCGAGTGCCGATCCGCAGTCCGTTGCCACCTTCAAAGCGGAGGCTGTCGACCAGCCCGCCGCGGCAGGCGGCCGCTGCCAGTCGTCCGGGCTCATCGGCCTCCAGATGAATCTCGGCCGGCAGGGAGTCGACCAGCGCATGGATCTCCTCGACGTCGCCGCTGGCGACCAGCCGGCCGCCAAGGATCACCGCCAGGCCGGCGTCGAGGGCCTCGATCTCATGCAGGAGATGGCTGGCCACCAGAAGGCTCCGGGAACTGGCCCATTCGCAAACCATGGCAACGAGTTCATGGCGGGCCATCGGATCGAGGCCGATGAAGGGCTCGTCGAGGACCAGCAGGTCGGGCTCGTGGGCGATGCTGCCGGCGAGCTTGGCCCGTTGTCGCATCCCCTTGGAGAGCGTGGCCAGCGGTCGATCAATCGCCTCGCCGAGCCCCACCTGCTCGAGGGCGGCCGCCGCGGCCCGCCGGGCCGCCGCGGGATCGCGGCCGCTAAGTCGCAGCAGGTAGCTGACCCACTCCCGGGGCGTGGCCCGCCGCTCGAGCAGGTCGCCGGCCGGGCAGTAGCCGATCCGGGCGAGGACGCGGCGGTTGCCAAAGGGCCGTTCCCCGAAGATCTCGACCCGCCCCATCGTGGGCCGCAACTGCCCGGTCACAAGTCCCAGGAGCGTCGTCTTCCCTGCTCCGTTGGGGCCCAGCAGACCGTGGACACCGGGACCGAGGTCGACTGTCAGGTCGTTGACCCCGATTACGGTGCCGTAGAGTTTCGTAGCGTGGTGGAGGGAGATCACGGGATAGCGGAAGGTGTGAGAGAGGCCGCGGGGCTCAGGCCCGGGCCGGGGCATCGACCCTGAGGAAGAGAACCCCCAGCGAGCCGAACGTGACGGCCGCAAGCATCGCCAGCGAGGGCAGGACGGCCGCCAGCCGCCGTTCGATCCCGAAGATCCAGGCCTGCACGACTCCCTGGGCATGAAACAGCGAGAGCCAGGCCCAGCGATCAGCCGAGCCGTCGATACCCGCGGCCCTGGCCAGCCAACTGAACCGGCGGGGCCGCGGGCGGGGCCGCGGCTTGGCGGCCTGCCCGGCAGCGTCATCGCCAGCGGTCAGGCTCGCCTGCGGATCCGCCTGCGCGGTGGCATCGGCAGCCGAGAGGGCGCCGTGGGCGATCCAGCAGGCCACCCAGGTGGCGAACCAGGCGAAGGTGGCGATCCTCGTCTCGGCGGTCAACGATGAATAGGCCAGTGCCAAGAGCGCCGTCGGGAGCGTCACCGCGACGGCCGCCCCGGCGATCCGGAGGGGCAGATCCCAGGTGGCCAGGGCCACCGAGATGCTCGGGCTCACCAGCACGCCCACCAGCCAGACGGCCAGGGCTGGTAGGAGCGTGATCAGGCTCACGATCACCGCCAAGACCCCGAACTTCCCGAGGATGTACTCGAAGCGGGACAGCGGGCGGGTGAAATAAAAGAGCCAGGCCTTCGCTCGCAGGTCATCGGCAATCAGCCGCGGCGCGACCAGCCCCACCACGACCGCCAGGAGCATCGCCTGCGGGGCTCGCATGAAGGCCAGCAGGAGCCGCGACCAG
>CALGAS010000231.1 GCA_937959175.1 uncultured bacterium
GAGCCGGGGGGACGGCGGGCCGTTGGGCCATCCCGGCCCCCGGAAGCCCGCGCAATCGTTCACCACCAACCCGCCCAAAACGCGATCACCACCAACCAACCTCTGCACGTGTACCGCCGGACGGCGGGCCGTTGGGCCATCCCGGCCCCCGGAAGCCCGCGCAACCGTTCACCACCAACCCGCCCAAAACGCGATCACCACCAGCCACCCCCGACCCCGCGGTCCCCTACTCCCCGTCCCCGAGCCGGAGCATCGGCTTGAGCCGCCGGTAGGTCGCCGGGCCGATGCCGTCGACCTCGAGCAGATCGGTCAGCCGGGCGTAGGGCCGCTTCTCGATGATCCGGTTGGCGAGGGTCTCGCCGATCCCGGGCAGCCGCATCAGCTCGCTCCGCGGGGCCGCGTTGATGTCGATCGTGAATCCGTCGGGGAGTTCACCGCCGCTGAGGGCGACCTGCAGCTCCCGCTCCTCGTCCCGCTCGAGCTGCCGCTCGACCGGCAGGGCGTCCCAGTCGGTGTGGGCCCAGATGCCGACATCGCCGGCGGCGGCCCGCAGCTCGAGGTCGGCGAGCATCTCCCGGTAGTCGTCGGCCGACTCGCCGGCCACCGTGCTGCGGCTCACGCCGTAGGCACGGGCGAGGCCCTTGGAGACGAGATGGGCCGCCAGGTCGCGGCCGTCGGCATCGAACACGAAGGCGTAGACCCGCTTGAAGCGGGCATCGCCCCGGGCGTCGGCGAAGCTCGTGTGGATCGTGAAGGGCCGGGCCAGGAAGGCACGGGTCTCGTCGGTGCCCTGGCGGCCGAGATCCTTGGCGAACGCGATCGCTGCGGCCGCCTCGGGCTTCACCCGCGTGATCCCGAAGTAGCGACGCTGGCTGCGGAGCCGGCGGGCGTCGGTCTCGTCGGTTACCTTGTGCTCGAGGCAGTCAGCCCCGTAGAGCCGCACCGTGATCTCCTCGCCGTCCGGCAGCCGCACCCGGAAGCTGTCGCCGTCGGCCCAGTCGGCCGGCACGAGCGTGCAGCCCTCGATCACCTGCAGTTCCGCGGCGACCAGCGGCGTGCCAGTGATCACCAGAATTGCGAGGAGGAAGACGGCCAACGGACGCAGAGAATCTGGGTGAACTGGCATGGCAGGGGTGCTCGAGAGTGGCGATTCGGCATCAAGCGGCGAGCTCGAGGCCCGCTGGACCCCATCGAGCGTACCCAGACTTCACCCCTTGGCCCGAGGAAAACGAACCGCTTCGGATTGACGCGTGGCCCGGCGTCCTGCTTGGATTCGCGGCCCCGCCCGGCCCGGAGACCCGGGAGGACGACGCGTCTACACCAACTTTTTTATGCAGCTGTCCCCGCCAATCTGTCGCCTCCTCGTCGCGATGCTTGCGGTCGCGGCAGCGGTCTGGCAGCCAGAGCGGGCGACTGCCCTCGATGTCAGCACCCACGCCCACGAGCCGCTCGCCTCCCGGGCGGTGCCGCGGGCTCCCTCGCCGGCGGCGCTGGCCGGTGAGGAGGGCTTCGAGGGCGACATCGTGCCCGACGAGCAGCTCGCCGCGGCGGTCGAGCAGGAGGTGGCCCGCCGGCTGGCTGGCATTCCCCGGCCGGTCTACATCCCCGCCACCGACTTCCTGCCTCCCAAGGGGCTGGTGCTCTACGCCGCTCGAAAAAAGGACGGAGCTTTTCCCTATGCCCTGGCGATCGACGGCTTCCTCCAGTTTCGCTGGCTCGAACTCTCCCGGAGCGTCGCCACCTGGACTGATTCGACCGGTCGCACCCTGCCGGTCAACAATGAAAACGCCTTCAACATCAACCGCTTCCTGCTCGGCTTCAGCGGCTACGTCGGCAGCGAGCAGGTCGCCTACAACGTCTCACTGTTTGGCACGACCAACGCCGGGATTCTCGTGACGGTGGTACCGGTCGGCTTCGTCGGCTGGCGGGTAACCGAAGACATCACCCTCGGCGGCGGCGTTACCCAGGTGCCCGGCACCCGGGAGTGGATGATTTCCTCCCGCTGGCCGATGGGCGTCGACCGGAGCATGGCCAACACCTTCTTCCGGCCGAGCTACAGCCCCGGCTTCATGTCGATCGGGGCCCTGCCCGGCAAGAAGGTCTTCTACCACGCCGGCATCTACAACGGCATCGACGGCGGTGCCGCCGGCTTTCTGCGGCAGGGCACCTCGATGGCCTTCTCGGGCAACGTCTGGACCGAGCCGCTCGGCCCCTACGGCCTCGGCTACTCCGACATGGAGCAGCACGACGAGCTCGCCCTCCGGATCGGCACCTCCGGCACCTACGCCCGCACGCCCGCCACGATCCTGGCCGACGGGATCGGCTTCGCCAATCCGGAAAACACCGTCGTCCGGCTCTCGGACGGCACGCCGATTGCCGAGAAGAATGCCCTCGGCCCGGACACCAAGGTCGACCAGTTCCGCTACCACCTCGCCACGGTCGATGCCGGCTTCAAGTACCGCGGCTGGTCGGGCTTCTTCGAGTATTCCTGGCGGCTCCTTAACGGGTTCGTCGGCACGGGCGACTTCGACCGCCAGAGCACCTTCGACCAGGGGGGCAGCGCCTTCCTCGGCTGGTGCTTCGTGCCGCGGACCTACGAGGTCTACGGCCGGACCAGCGCCCTGACCGGCCCCTACGGCACGGCCCAGGAATACGGCGGCGGCCTCAACTGGTATCTCAACGGCACCCGCCAGAACCGGCTCACGGTCGAGGGCCTCTACATCAACCGCTCGCCGATCCTCAACTTCATCTACCCGTACCGGGCCGGCTTCACCGGGATGGCGATCCAGACGCAGTACATGGTGGTCTACTGACCGCCCGCGGGCCCCGCCCGCCCGCCGGCTCGGGGTGAGCCCGTGCCATCTCACCGGACGCTCGCTCTCGGCATCCTGCCTTCGCTCGCTCGATGCTGGCTCGCTCTCGGCATCCTGCCTTCGCTCGCCAGCA
>CALGAS010000232.1 GCA_937959175.1 uncultured bacterium
CGGCATCGCAACAACTGCGACACGGCATCGCAGACCCTGCGACGCGGCTTGGGGCCCGGCTGGGATCGTGGCCGGCGGTTCGCCGAATGACGCTGGTTTTTCCACTGAAAGAACCCCGATCCGCGGTTGTCGTGTCGGTGCAGAAAATTGGCCTGGGCTACGGCCCGATCCGTGTGCCTGCCTCGTAGATCGCTTCCAGCCGGAAGGGACGGGCGAGGTCGGTGTTGTCGAACACAACCACGACTGGCAAGGCCGTGATCGCCCGCTCCAGATTGACGAGGGCACGCTGGAATCGGGGCTCGATCTTTGCGTCCGGCACGTCGTGCCCTCCCTGCATGACTCGCATTGCGACCCGCTGTTTCGCCGTCTCGGGTGAATCGAGCCGGATGAACACCAACCCGACGTGGATGCCCTTCCGGGCGGTCTCCACGAGCTCGGCGACCTTCGCGCCAACAGGATCGGAGAGCACGGTCTCAAACACGAAACTCTCTCGCTGCTCCACCAGCCCGGCCCTCAGCGACGCGGCAAGTTCGGCCGCCTCGTAGGCCCCCATGCCCATCTCGGCGGCCAGGTCGTCGGCATTGACGAATCGCAATCCCGTATCGGCGAGGTGGGCGGAGAAGAACGTCGACTTGCCCGCGCCGTTGGGCCCTGCGAGTGCCACCACGATGGGCCTCGCATCAAACAGGGTTCGCCAGTCCATCAGGCTGGTTCGCTCGATGGCACGAACTCGCGGTTGACGAATCGCCCGCGGGTGCGGGTGCCGTCTTCATCGATCTTCACCAGCATCCCCGGCTTCTCGGGGCAGGCTTCGAAATGCGGGAAGGGCCGCGACTCAAGATAGCTGCGAACGCGTTCTCGGCCGACATCCGTGTCTACCGAGTGGATGCTCTCGGCCAGCGACCGGGCCGTTCCCGACCGCTGCAGTGCCAATGCCCGGTCGCCACGGAGCAGCGGTTCGATCGATTTGCCAAGCCGGGCCCAGAACTCCACCTGACCGGCGATTGACCGCCGAGCCACGGCACCAACGGTGCGGGCCTCGAGAATCAGGTCATCGCTGAGTTTCACTGGCTGGCCCATGCCACCAAGGTAGCATTTCGCTACCCAAAGTCAATCCCCGAGACTGCTCAGCCACGTCTGAGGTCTGAAGATCAAGCCGGCCCAGGCTGACGGCAACGCGGCAGGCCAGGCGGTGATCCGGGAGGGCCTCGCCGGGGTCTTGGCGGCGGGCTGGCCGTGGCGGCGGCGGTGAGGGTAGGAATCCAGCGAGTCGACTCGGAGGCGTCAGATCTCATCCCGAAGAACCTCGAGTTCCGCAATCGCTTCGAAGTCCCTGGGGCGGCCGGCCGCTCGCTTCAGGGCGATGAGGCGGGGCAGCGTCACCACCCGACACGGCTGCCCGAAAACGTGGAGTTCGATGGTTTCAGGGAGCAGGTCGTCGTATCCGCCCCCACCAAGAACTTCGCCCAGAAGATCGACCGGTCCAGCCGATGTGTCGAGCGTGAAGTTCAGTCCATCCCTCCGGCAACGATGAAGCGAACGCCGCCTTCAACCAGCGACGTGATCAGGGCGGCCAGGTCGGTCATCAGCTCTGCCTGGCATCACGTCCAGCCCGGGCAAACTCCTCGACGGCGACCTGTCGCTCCATCACGTCCCGAAACCTTTGTTCTGGCGAGCGAGCCAGCTGACGGCGGAGGAGTGAACGATCGATGTCGCGTTTGTAGAGCGCGATGATCTCCGCCACTGAGTCGACGGCCGGCGACGTCTCGCCTGACTCTGGCAAAAAGCTACGCGTGTTGGGCACCATGATCCTCCAGTTCCACCATCGTACCGTCGGTTGGAGCACGACGCGAAGCGCCCATGGTGGTGCTCGTGTGCTATGCGTTCGGGGGGCGGTTCGTGCCGGGTCCAGGCAGTCATCAGCCGGCCCCGCCGGCAGCGGAAGAAACCCTGATCCCGAGCCTCGCCACGCAGCGGCTCCGGGACCACCCCGAAACCCGTATCGTCCAGCCGGGCAGCGAACGCCGCTACCCTTCGCTACCCTCGAGCCGCTCGAGTCGTTCGCCGATGTCGCTGGGAACCCGAAAGACCAGCTCCTTCCCCTTCTTCTTCAGTTCCAAAACTCCACGGTTTGCAAGATCGAGCAGATCGGTTCGGGCCGTCTGATACACGACGCTGTGCATGTGCTGATGCTCCTTGATCGTGTATCGCCGCCCGGGCGATTTGACCGCCTCGATAATCAGAGCGGACTGGCGGTGATTGAACAAATCGAGCGAGCGGATCGTTGATTCAGCCTCCCTCGCCTCGGCTGTTTTTCGGTCGATGTAGGTGGACAACTCCTTCAACGCCTGGATGATCACGTCGGCCTGGGCGACGACAAAGTACGTGAGATCGTTGTCGTCCGTTTCGGTGTAGAGGAACGACCGAACGTACTTGAGCGGGGCTTTCCGCAGAATGTGTGAGATCGAGACAAACTCGAACGGCCAGTAGCCCTGTCGCAGCATTGACCAATAAAACATCGCTCGTGCAGTACGCCCGTTTCCATCGACGAAGGGATGGTCGAACGCAAGCCAGAAATGAAGGATGATTCCGCGCACGACGGGATGAACGAACGCATCCGGCGTCACGTTGTTGGCAAAGTCGCACATCAGGGCCATGCGATCAGGCAACTCCGTAGCGATTGGCGGCGTATGAACGACTTCCCCATACTGCCCGCTCACAACGATCTCCTCGTCACGTCGGCGAAACCGCCCCGCAGCTGTTGGATCCTCAAGCGTGTCCTCAGTGACCATTCGATGCACTTCGAAGACGAGTTCCGGCGACAGCTCTGACTCCTTGAGTTCGCGAATCCGTTGCATGGTGCGGTAGTTGTTCAAGATCATCCGCTCGCTCACGTCCCGCGGTTTGCGGCCGGTGCGGATCATCTCAGCCGCAACTTTCCGAGTCGTCGCCGCACCCTCGAGCTGACTCGACGTGATAGCCTCCTCCACGAGCGAAGACGCCAGAAACAGATTGCGGTTTTCGTGGTTCACCAGCTGGCCCGGCACGCCGACCTTTCCGCCCGCGGCCAAGTCAATTGTGTGAAGCGGCTCGAGCGCCGCTTCGGGCACTGAGAACCGAAACGGCCGACCAGAGGCGTCAGTCAGCGTGATATCCCTGAGCCGATCGTGCCGAGCCACCTTGATCGTGAGCCACCATTCGTGGTGCGTGAGACCGTCCGGCGCAGGGAGGCGACGCAGCCTGTCCCAATGCAAATACTCGGCGCGGCGTGGCGCGGACCGAGCCCGGATGGCGATTTCCGCAAATCGTTGCGGCGAGACCTCCCGCATCAGATCAGCGAATGGCGGCGGATTTTCGGGGATTCTCATGGCCACACCAAAAACTAGCGATCTACTAATTTGTCCTATTTTAGTAGAAGAATTGTGCAGAGCGCCGCCTGATTGGCCAAAAAAGGAAGAAATACCCAGTCGAGGCCCAAAAAAGCGCCAGCCTCGCATCCCGCCGACCGGTCCCCGGCGGCTGGTCTGGGCGGCCTGCTCCCGCGGGGCTCTTCAACGAATCGCCCGTCGCCTTGGCCGCGAGCGCTTCCACCCACCTCCCCGGTAGCAC
>CALGAS010000233.1 GCA_937959175.1 uncultured bacterium
ACTCGTGGACGACCTCAGAGAAGAAGGGATCATCGAGTGAGCCGCCTGCGACTGTTCGAACTGCAACGTCGGGCCTCCATGGCTGGCCTGTTGGCCGGGATGCTCTCGGGGATGCTGGGGATCGGCTTCGCGGCCGCCCCTGCCTCCGACTGGCCCGACTGGCGGGGGCCAATGCAGGACCGCCACTATGAGGGCCCGCCGCTGGTCACCTCCTTCGATGCCGAGACGGGGGAGAACGTCCTCTGGCGGCACGACGAGGGGGGCATCTCGACGCCGGTGATCCTCGCCGACCGCCTCTACACGCTCGTGCGGCACAGGCCGGGCACGCCCGCCGAGGCCGAGAAGGTGATCTGCCTCGATGCGGCGACGGGTGAGAAGCTCTGGGAGAACGTCTTCAACGTCTACCTCTCCGACGTGCCGGCCGAGCGGGTCGGCTGGTCGGCGGTGGCGACCGACGCCGAGACCAAGACCGTCTTCGCCCACGGCGTCTGCGGCGTCTTCACGGCGATCGATGCCGAGACGGGCGAGACGAAGTGGCGGCGGAGTCTCCACGAGGAGTTCGGCTTTCTCTCGACCTACGGCGGCCGGACGAACATGCCGGTCGTCTTCGAGGACCTCGTGATCGCCAGCGCCGTGGTGACTGGCTGGGGTGACACCGCCAAGCCGGCCCACCGGTTCCTGGGGATGGACAAGCGGACCGGCGAGGTCCGCTGGATGAACGGCACCCGCGAGCTCCCCTCCGACACCACCTACAGCACGCCCTCGCTGGCGGTCCTCGGCGGCCAGGCGGCCCTCGTCTTCGGCTCAAGCGACGGCAGCATTTGGAACCTCCAGCCCCGCACCGGCAAGCCAGTCTGGAACTACCGCCTCTCGCGGCGGGGCATCAACGCCTCGCCGCTGGTCGAGGGTGAGACGATCTACGCCTCGCAGGCCGAGGAGAACCTCGACAACACCTCGATGGGCTCGGCCAACGCCTTCCGGGGCACCGGCAGCGGCGACATCACCGAGACCAACCGCATCTGGCAGCAGAAGGGGATCACCGACGGCAAAGCGATGCCGGTGACGCTGGGCGACCGGGTCTACTTCGTCGAGGACGGGGCCAAGGTCAACGCCTTCGAGAAGGCGACCGGCAAGCGGGTCGGACGGCGGCCGCTGCGACTGCTGGGCACGATCGTGCGGGCCAGCCCGCTGGTCGCCGGCGGACGGCTCTACGTCTGCTCGACCAGCGGCTTTCACGTGATCGAGCCGACGCCCGACGGGATGGAGTTTGTCGATCGGATGCGGCTCGAGGAGGAAGACGAGGTGACCGCCTCGCCGATCGCGGCCGCCGGGCGGCTCTACCTGACGACCGGCCGGCGGATCTACTGCCTGGCTGCCGAGCCGGAACCGACGGTGGCCCAGTCGGCCGCCGCCACGACCCGGCCGGCCGAGGTCTCGGCCGCGACGGCGGGGCCTGCCGGGGAGCCGGCCTGGGTGCAGGTGGTGCCGGCGGAGTCGCAGATCGCCGCCGGCGAGTCGCTCGAGCTGACAGTCCGGCTGTTTGATGCCGAGGGACGGTTCGTGGAGGAATCGCCGGCCGAGTTCACGGCCTCCGTCGGGGAGGTGACCGCCGCCGGCCGCTACACCGCTCCGGCAGGCGTGCACGCCGGGGCGGTCGTGACGGCCCGCGTCGGCGAGCTCGAGGGCCGGGCCCGGATCCGCTCGATGCCGCCGCTGCCCTGGACCTTCGACTTCGAGGAGGTCTCGCTGGCGGCCAATCCCAAGGGGGGCCCGCCCAAGGGCGACCCGCCCCTGCCCTGGATCGGAATGCGGTACCGGCATGTCGTCCGCGAGGTCGATGGCTCGAACTGCCTCGTCAAGATCACGACGATCCCCAAGGGCACCCGCAGCCAGGGCTGGATCGGCCCAATCGACCTCCACGACTACGCCGTGACGGCCGACCTGCGGGCAGCTGAGTCGGGCGTGGCCGCTCCCGGCGATCCAGCCACGCCGGGTGCCGAGAGCGAAGGCGACAGCGACGCCGATGCCTTCGCCGCCCGGTTCGGGACGGCCGCCGCCCTCGAGAAGGCCCGGATGCCCGACATGGGGCTGATCGCCCAGCGATACACGCTCGACCTGATGGGGGCCGCCCAGCAGCTGCAGCTGCGGACCTGGCCGCCACAGGTGGCCACCCACTTCTCCAAGACGATTCCCTTTCCCTGGGAGGCGGGCCGCTGGTACACGATGAAGCTCGAGGCCGGCACATCCGGTGACGACGCGGTGCTTCGCGGCAAGGTCTGGCCGAAGGGGGAGCCCGAGCCCGAGGCCTGGACGATCGAAGGCGTTCACGAAGGGGGCAACCTCCAGGGCAGCCCCGGCTTCTTCGGTAACGCCAAGGAATCCGAGATTTTTATCGACAACGTCTCCGTGGAGGCCCTGCCATGAGCCGCCGATTGCTGAGCCTTGCCC
>CALGAS010000234.1 GCA_937959175.1 uncultured bacterium
CCAACTCGTAGACCGCGCAGACGAGCCCGTCAGCGTCGGCCGGGGGCGAGACGTTCCAGGCCCCGCACAGCCGCGCGGCGGGGAGGGCGGCAAGTTCCTGTCGCCGGCCGGGGGCGAGCTCTTGCCGCCGCCCGACGTAGGCGGCCAATGCCTCGAGGAGGGCCGGGTCGGCCTGAAAGCCCAGTGGTACGAGGTCGGACGTCGCGGCCTCCGCCCGCGGCGGCCGCGGCGGCCGGCGGCTGCGGTCAAGCACGACGATCGTGCCGGCCGCCAGGTCGCCGAGCCGCTGCAGCCGCGACGTGAAGGCGATCGCGATCACGCCGGGAAAGAAGGGCGGAGCGATGTCGATCAGCCGCAGCAGGTTGCGGAGGATCGCCTGGGCCGGATTGATCGAGAGCCCCGTCTGCGAAACCACCCGCAAGCCAAGGGCCGCTTTGCCGGCGGTCCGTCCGTTGGCGAGCACCTCGCAGGCCGCCCCGTAGCCCCACCAGATGAAGAACACGGCCACCAGGAACAGCCCCATGAAGCCCTCGTCGAGCAGGCCCGTCATGCCCAGCGCCATCAGCAGCCCGGTGATCACGAGCCCGATCACCACCGCGTCGAGGAGAAATGCGATGCTCCGCGCGGCCGGCCCGGCCAGGCGAAACTGGAAGGCGATGTTTTCCGGGCTGACGACGGTGAGCGTCGTGTCGAGCGGCCCACGAAAGTCAGCCGGTGGCGATCCGGTGGCTGCCGCAGCGGATGATCGAGAAACGGAGTCCATCTCGACCCTGACACCACATGAGAAGCCGATCTCCAGCCTGGTCTGGCGACTACCAAGCCAGCGCTGAAACCGCATCTTCGCCACCGGCCAATGCCCGGTCAACGGTGCCGGGGAGGCCGGTGAGCAGCGGATTTCAACCGGAAAACCCCTTCACGGAAGCCGGTTTTGACGGTCCCCCGGCCGAGGGAATAGATTTCGCTCGAGGGCAAGGCGTTCCCTCGGCCTCCATCCGCCCGGGAGGGCAGCCAGCGAGGCATTCACCGTCGAGGACACCCAGCATGGATAATCCCTATCAGAGTCCGCTGACCGACGCGGTCGCGGTTCCTGTCGATGAACCGTTACGGGAGTATGGCGGGATCGGCCGGCTGGCCTACGTCGGCTATTCGTTTTTGGCGGGCATCGTCGTCAACGTGCTCGGAATGGTCGCGGGAGCAATCGGGGCCGGCAATGAACTCCTGGGACCCGCGGTCTTTGCGATCGGGTTGATCGCCGCGGTCGGGCTGACGATCTTTATCACGGTGCAGCGACTCAAGAACATGGGCTACAGCGGCTGGTGGAGCGTGCTGATCTTCGTGCCGCTGGCCAATCTGTTGGTCGGGCTCAGGTGTTTGATCTGCCCGGCGGGCTATGCCGACACAGGGCGGCTCGATCGTGCCGGCAAGATTCTGACTTGGATCGTGGTGGCGTTTTTCTTGCTGACCGTCCTCGGAATCCTGGCCTCGATGTACGCAGCCGTTCGGTAGCGAAGCGTTCGAGTCTGGGCCGGCCGGGGCCGGGCGGCGGCTTTCCGTGACCGAGTCGGCTGCCAGTCACTCAGACCGTCACGAACACGTCCGCGGCGGTCAAGGCTCCCGCAGTTCCGAGGTCGATCCCCTGAAGGGCG